>JBCQUO010000103.1:0-2542 GCA_047173955.1 Rikenellaceae bacterium | reverse complement strand
CGTGCTGCCAAGATGGGAGAGTACACCCTAGCAACCTCCGATCTATTCTTCAACTACGTGCAACCTCAAGAGAGCGGTAATCGTTCGGATGTGGAGTTGTTAACATTGAGCAAAGGAGCAAGCAAAAAAGGTCAACTCCAAGTCATTGGAACTCCATCGTTCAACTTCTCAGTGTGGGAGTACTCAGCTGAGAATATTGAGAGTGCAAAACACCCTTATGAGCTTGAGGAGTTAGGATATTACACCCTTAACATCGACCAACAGCAAGCTGCTTTGGCTGGTACACTCTCTGATGTACTGCCTCAATATGAACTAAAAGCTGGCAAGCGAAAGTTAGAATTTACATTTGGCACCGTAAAATAACCCTAACACTCTACAACGATGAAAAGATCAATTTTTTTAAGGGAATAGGAGCTACGTCCTTGGCTTTGATGTCGAACAATCTATTTGCAATAGTTCCAAAAAGTCTAATCACAAAGAGTGAAAAGGTTAATTGGAAGAGCAATGGAAATACCTTGGATCAAAGGATCGCACTAAGCTTTCTCTTGGAAATCTGCAATATAGCTCTTATATCTATGCGTTATCAGACATACAACAATAAACCAAGCTAAATACTAAAACTAAATAATATGAACAACCTTACCACAAAATGCAGCCTTTTGGCTCTATCGTGTGTTACGACAAATGGCCTCTTGGCCAAAACACCCAAGAGCGACACTCCCAACATCCTCTATATCCTAATCGACGACCTTGGAATCAAGGATCTAGGATGCTTCGGCAACACAATGAGCGAAACTCCTGCAATCGACCACCTAGCATCCCAAGGTATGAGCTTCACTCAATCCTACACCTCTCCAGTTAGTTCGGCAACAAGAACGAGTATTCTGTCGGGACAAAATACCGCTCGCCATGGCGTGTGGGAGGTTATTGGCTGTCACGATCGCCCATATGCAAGGATGCAATCACCAGAATTTCGCGAAGAGTTACCCGAGCAGATCGAGACCTATGCTGATATTTTAACAGACGCAGGCTACAACTGCGCCATATTTGGTAAGTGGCATGCAGGACGCACACCCGAGGCTGAAGGCTTTGGAGGTTGCAACATCGAGATAACTGACCCCAAATTGAAAGCTCACGCAAAAGAAAATGATATCAAAAGTACAGGTAAGATAACAGCACAATCAATAGAGTTTATGCGTGCCAACAAAGACAACTCGTTTTTCTTGTGCGTAAGTCACAATATGATTCACGCACCACTAGAGGCCGAAACTGCTCTAACGAAGAAGTACGAAGCAAAGATCCGCAAAACAGGTGACATCTCGATCCATCCATACTATCTTTCGATGATAGAGATGGTCGACGAGTCGGTTGAGATGATCCTGAGCGAGCTCGCAGAGAACACCGTAGTGATCTTTGGATCAGACAATGGAGGATTGGAATCAGATATGATGCTTACCACCCCTTTGGCAGGATGCAACGACCCGTATAGAAGCCAAAAAGGTGATCTCTACGAAGGTGGAATACACACCCCAATGATTATCCGCTGGCCAGGAAAGGTCGAAGCAGGATCACAATGCGACCAAGTTGTGATCAACTATGACCTCTTCTCGACATTCGTTGACTTGGGTAATGGCAAGGCTCCATCTGATCAGGTTGCTGATGGATTGAGCCTAGTACCACTTATCACAGGAGAGGTTGCAGAGTTGGATCGCGAAGCTGTATATTGGCACTTCCCAACTAACATGTGGACACGCAGTCCACTTGGGGCAATCCGCAAAGGCAACTACAAACTCATTGAAAATTTCTTGGATGGAAGCATCGAACTCTACGATGTGATTAACGACAAAAGCGAGATTGTCGAGCTTTCATCAACACTTCCCGAAGTAACAGCTGATCTATACCAAGATCTCAAGAAGTGGCAAAAAGATATTAACGCTGGTATGCCAACCCTAAATCCAAACTTTGATCCATTGCGCGAACACGAAATGGCTAAAGATTGGTGGAAATAACAAGTAGCAACACAATACCTAAATAAACATTGCAGACTGCTGACAATCTACAAAAATCTGCGCACAAGAAACTCTCCTCTCGTTTGACACCTATCATTTATACAAGAGGAGAGTTTTATTTTGTCAAAACCAAAACAAACTATATCGTCATATCATAGATTGACAGGTAATAATTAGGCAAATTACTATCTATCAACATATTACAATGTTACCCCGAATAGTAAATAAATATTCACAGTCATAATTTTCTTACTGAGAATCAACTACAAATATAATTTTATACCTTACTTTGTAATACCAAATTCAGATAAGATTATATTTGATTGAGCCAATTTAAGTTTTTATGATGTATAGCGAATAAATCATCAGACATCACATCTTAAATAGCAAAGTAAATAGTTATTAAATTTGAAATACCACTAAAACTAATTATAATACCTAAATTCAACTTGTAAATGCAACTGAGGAATTGGAAAGGTTGCAGGGAATGAGATAAAATATTTTTTCAGAGAGGAAAGAGAGATAAAACTCTC
>JBCQUO010000039.1:0-18091 GCA_047173955.1 Rikenellaceae bacterium | reverse complement strand
AGCGATATTTTTTACTATCAAATCTCAATATAGAATAACTATATTTTCGATTCAATAGCAAAAAAATCTCTTCTCCAATAGTACTCTTAAAAACACACCAATTATAGTCTTTCAGCCCGAGTTCCGTTACTACACCTGCGAACGCATGAATGGCCATTTTTTCGGCCTGCATGCCCATATGTTGCAGTACAATATCAACGGAGACCACTGGTTACCTTCGATCTTTAGGAGTGCTAGCACATTTAGTACTATCGACGAAGAGGCGAGCCGATATGAGGGCGAAGGATATGGAGCAGGTCTGGTCTATGGTTACGACTGGGTTGTGGGCTCACGTTTCAATATCGAGTTCTCGGTGGGTGCTGGTTATGTCTACTTCGACTACGATAGATATGGACCCACCAAATGTGACCCATTGCAGGAGAGTGCCACTCGCAACTATTGGGGGTTGACCAAGTTGGGGGTATCCTTAGTGTACATAATCAAATAGGAGCATTTTATGAATAGATATATTACAATACTGCTTGTTGCTTTTGTGGCATACACCACCGCGACAGCACAAAATAACACCCAAACAATATTGGGCGCTAAGGTCAATATCCACGACTTTGAGTATGAAGCGGACTCTGTGAAACTAAACCTAGAGTTCGATCTCGATAGCCTAAAAATTGGCCCAAACCAAAGTGTTGTCTTTGTACCCAAGGTGTATAAGGGCGAGAATACCTACGACCTACCCACTCTGGTGGTGAGGCGACGAGGAGGGGCGAAGTCATATGACCGAGCAGAGGTTTTGGAGAATACCAAAAGCCAAGAGGCTTATAACGAGTGGTATGGATCTCCCTATCAAATCATTGAGTTCTATGGCTCCGACAAAGAGTCCGCGGCTCAATATAACCTCACTATCCCATACGAGAGTTGGATGGTGGAGTCGAAGTTGTATGTCGACTGTTCGACTTGCGGATGTTGTTCGGCCAAAGATGTAGGGGCGATAATCCCCGACGATAACACCCTGTTTATAGATATCCCATCGGTGGGAAACTACCATTTCAGACCTCAGGTTGAGCTTATTAAGCCCGAGAAGGTGGCTGTCAAAAGGCGCGATATAGAGTATTCGTCGGCCCTAATTTTCAAGGTCAACTTTTAGTACGCTGCGGTCTGAGTGGCTTCACGAAGCCCCAAAACTCATCCTTGGTACTCAAATTCCGCAAAGAGGGGACTTGTTAGTCGCCCTCTTATTATAATCTAGTTCAGCCCCTTACTCCTTGTCTCCCAAAGATTTACGTCTCCACACCCCATCTTTGGATTTCTCGAATTCGAGCTCTACGACCTGTGTGTCTCTCTTGTCTGTCTTATGGCCTAACGCCTCCGCAAAAGGTGAATATTCGGTATAGTACTCAACCTCAGCTATTGCGTTATTCACGGTCTCGGTACAGCTCAAAATCTTGGTGAATTTGTGCTTCGCAACCATAAACATATACTCGATGTCGCTCTTTTCCATCATCCAGTCATGAAGTGGAGTGATCTCATATTTAGCACCTTTAGCGGTGAGTTTAGTGCTGACCTTAAGGTTTCCGCCAGCTCCAACTTCTCCCTCCAAAATCTCATAATCTATGAGTCCCATCTCATGGTACTTTTGGTAGCAGTAGTTACATCCGCGGCAGTTATATATTTTTCCGCCTCTCGAATTGACCATGTGCACATAACTCGAGTCGGCATCCAACAGCATGATGTTGTGTTCGAACTTATCGGGTGTTGTGATCTCAATTTTGTGTGCGTTATTGAACCCCTCTTTCGACTCATCTATTCTGATCCATGCTGCTCCGCACGTATAGAAATCGGAGTTGTAGAGAAGAAAGTTACCACCGGGAACCATCATTCCCATATATGCCGTAGGGGTTGTACTTCCGCTATTGAGCAGCTCAAGGAGTTGACCTTGGGTGTCGATTACTCCACCACCTCCACACGATACGACTATTGAGGAGATAAATACAATCAATAAAAATTTAATCTGTTTCATTTGTAAGTAGGTATATTTTGGTAAAAAAAAAGGTTCGTTTATAATACGATAACAGACCATTATTTTGCTCTGATTAAGAGAATGTTGATAGGTGGATGAAATTTTAAAGATGGCGTAGAGAAGTGTGAGGAAGCGTACTTAGGTGTACGTGACCTATCAGAGCTCTACGGTATCTTTGAAATTTCGCAGCCTTGCAACGTTCTCAAAAAAAATAGCCTCGAACTAATTTCATAGAGCGAGGCTATATTATTAACCACTTAGGTATTAAGCCTAATGATAAGAGGTATTATCTTACAATTGTCTCGTCGCGGTCGGGACCCACAGAGATCACCTTGATAGGCACACCTGTCTGCTCCTCGATAAACTCAACATACTCTTTGAATTCGATTGGGAAATCCTCGTAGTTGCGTACATTGCATATGTCGCACTTCCAACCCTTGAACTCCTTATATATAGGTTTGATCTCGCACTCTACTGTGTATGGGAAGTTCTCAGTCACCACACCATCAATATCGTAAGCAACAGCTATTTTGATTGTCTCGAAGTCATTTAGGACATCTGACTTCATCATAATAAGTTGAGTTGCGCCATCGACCATAATAGCATACTTCAACGCTACCATATCTAACCAACCACATCTACGCTCGCGACCAGTCACAGCTCCATACTCACGACCTATATCGCGCATATTTTTGCCATCCGCATCGAAAAGCTCTGTGGGGAATGGACCGCTACCCACGCGAGTACAGTATGCTTTGAAGATTCCAAAAACTTCACCGATCTTGTTTGGTGCGATACCCAATCCTGTGCAAGCTCCTGCACAGACAGTGTTCGACGATGTAACAAAAGGATATGATCCGAAGTCCACATCGAGGAGTGTACCTTGAGCACCCTCGGCAAGTATAGACTCATCGCGTTTGAGTATATCGTTGATCTCGTGCTCGGAGTCGATAATTGTAAACTCTTTGAGATACTCGATTGCCTCCATCCAGCTCTTCTCGAGCTCTGTGATGTCGTAATCGTAGTTCAGCGATTTAAGGATCTGTTCGTGACGAGATTTTGCAGCGCCATATATCTGGACGAAGTTAAGGAATATATCCCCGACTCTCACGCCATTGCGGCTGATCTTATCGGTATATGTCGGTCCGATACCTTTACCTGTCGTTCCGATTTTGCCCGACCCCTTAGCTGCCTCATACGCAGCATCCAAAGAGCGGTGGGTAGGGAGGATAAGGTGTGTTTTTTTCGAGATATATAGACGCTTAGTTAGGTCGTGACCACTTTTGGCCAACGCCTCGGCCTCCTCGCGAAAGAGGATTGGGTCTAATACCACACCATTACCGATGATATTTATTTTATCACCTTGGAATATACCCGATGGGATTGAGCGAAGGATATACTTCTCGCCATTAAACTCGAGTGTATGTCCAGCGTTTGGACCACCTTGAAAACGAGCTACGACTTTGTAGTTTGGTGTCAACACGTCGACAACCTTACCTTTTCCTTCATCGCCCCATTGCAATCCAAGAATCACATCTACTTTTTTCATGTTCTGTGTATATAATAAAATTTATGCCTTTTAACTGCAAAATTTAGCGTTTTGCCCTCAAAGATATGAAAAATAACTGAAAAAGAAACAATCGAGTTGAAGTTTTGTAAATATTTTGCACATTATCTGAGTTTTTGTGGTGTGTGGAGCAACAAAAAGAGGACCCTATTGCGTAAAATAGAGCCCTCTTTTTATTAGCTTGTATGCAAGGTTTTGTTACATATCATCATCATCGTCGTCATCCAACGTCGAGCTTCTCCTGCGACGAGGCTCCTCCTCCTCTTCATCTTCGGTTGGAAGGTCGTCGGCACCTTTGATATCATCGTCAAAAATATCTTTGTCGTCATCGTTATTTTTGTTATCTACCTTCACATCGATTTTCACCAAGTAGTCGATCTCCTCGGTAGCAAAAGGTATGGCATAAAAGAAGTCGCCATTGGGTTTGTCTATTCTCATCATTGCGTCTGTGTATCCGAGTGGATATGCCTCTTTAACTAGCTCCTGAAGCTCCGCAGGGAGGTTGTGTAGGCTAGTTACTAATCGTTTTTTCGGTGCTTTCTTAATTGCCATTTTCTAAAATTACGTCTTGAGTGTTTCTAAATTTTCTGCAAGTATACACAAAATTTGAATATTCATAAAATTTGTAAAAAAAAAATTGCGATAATTTCTCACTTTCGGCCAAAATAACTACCTTTACAAGCGTTATACAGATATATTATGCACAAAAAAATCGAGGAGTTGCGCAATTTGCTCAATTTCCACAACCATAAATACTATGTAGAGAACTCCCCCGAGATCTCCGATTTCGAGTTCGATAGACTCCTTCGCGAGCTCCAAGAGTTGGAACTAGCGCACCCAGAGTTTGCGGACGCGAACTCTCCGACCCAACGAGTGGGTAGTGACCTGTCGAGCGATTTTTTTTCGGCCGAACATAGATTTCCGATGTTGTCGTTGAGCAACACCTATACCCTCGACGAGTTGCATGAGTTTGTTGGCAAAGCGATAGCAGAGGTGGGTGATGTGGAGTTCGTGTGCGAACTTAAGTTCGATGGCACGGCAATCTCGCTTACCTACGAAAATGGTGCGTTGAGCAGGGCCGTTACCCGAGGCGATGGTTCGCGTGGCGACGATGTAACCCGAAACGTGAGAACTATCCGCTCTATTCCGCTCCAACTCGTGGGGGATTACCCCTCGCTGTTCGAGATCCGTGGTGAGATCGTTATGCCCTATGCCTCGTTCGATAGGCTCAACCGAGAGCGCGAAGAGGTGGGTGAGGCCCCTTTTGCCAATCCGCGCAATGCAGCGGCTGGAAGCCTCAAGCAACAGTCATCGGCTGTGGTGGCCAAGAGAGGGTTGGATTGTCTGTTGTACCAAATCGTGGGCGAAGGGCTTCCCTTCGAGTCGCATTGGGATAGCTTGGAGTCGGCCAAAGAGTATGGCTTTAGGGTCTCGGAGTGTCGTCGATTGTGCAGTTCGAAAGAGCAGATAGATGAATTTATAAACTATTGGGACACCCAGCGCGCCAACCTCCCATTTGCTACGGATGGTGTGGTGATTAAGGTCAATGACTACAGGTCGCAGCGCGAGTTAGGATTTACGGCCAAAGCTCCTAAGTGGGCTGTGGCATACAAGTTCAAGGCGGAGCAGGCCCTTACGGAGTTGGAGAGTGTCGATTTTCAAGTTGGGCGAACAGGAGCTATAACCCCTGTGGCTAATTTGGATCCTGTGTCGTTGGCTGGCACAACGGTCAAAAGAGCATCGTTGCACAACGCGGAGCAGATCGCGGCCCTAGATATCAGACTTCACGACATGGTATATGTGGAGAAGGGGGGCGAAATAATACCAAAAATCACTGGGGTGGAACTTTCGCAGCGTAAAAGTGGGACCATTCCATTTAATTATATAACTTTGTGCCCTGAGTGCGGTACGGAGTTGGTGAAGTTCGAGGGCGAGGCCAAACACTATTGCCCCAACCAGAGCCACTGTAGACCTCAAATTTTGGGGCGTATAATCCACTTTATACGTCGCAAGGCGATGAATATAGATGGTTTGGGCGATGAAACAGTGGAGCTCTTGTTCGAGAATGGATTGGTGAAGAACATCGCTGATCTATATTCTCTTCGGGCGGAGCAGCTCTCGGGGTTGCCTCGTTTGGGCGAAAAGTCGGCTGAAAATATCGTGTCGAGCATCGTGACTTCGGCCCGAGAGGTCCCCTTTGCGAGGGTGTTGTTTGGGCTGGGAATTCGGTTCGTGGGCGAGACCACGGCCAAATATATAGCCTCGCACTTCGAGACGATGGATCGCGTGATCTCAGCTAGTCGCGAAGAGTTGATCGAGGCGCAGGAGGTGGGCGGTAAGATTGCCGACTCGATCTTGGATTACTTTGCCGACGTGGAGAATCAACAGATCGTGGAGCGTCTGCGCGAGGCAGGGGTTCAGATGGAGATTGTCCGTGAGGAGAAGTTGTCGAGCAGCTTCGAGGGGAGCAGCTTTGTGATCTCTGGAAAGTTCACTACCCACAGCCGCGATGAGCTCAAGGCGATGATCGAGAGCCATGGGGGCAAGATGTTGGCGGCGGTGTCGTCCAATGTTAGCTTTTTGGTGGCAGGTGAAAATATGGGGCCAGCGAAGTTGCAAAAGGCCCAAAAGTTGGGGGTGAAGATCATCAGCGAACAGGAATTGTTGGCGATGATTGATACGAGCGAGGTGGCAGAAAAGGAAGAGGTGAAGGTCGCGAGCGAAAAAGAGAACGCGGCCTCGGAGGTCGATATTTTGGATCGCGATATGGTTCAAGGGAGCTTGTTTTAGAGATGGGCGCGCGAGAGAGAAAGAAGATTTTGAAAAAAATAGATAAAATACAAATAAAGTTAAAAGCATAAATGAAGAATTTGAGCGGAGTAGGAGTTGCAATGGTGACTCCATTTACGCCCGATGGGCGAGTAGATTACGAAGGGTTGGCAAGAATGATCGACTACGTGATTGAGGGAGGTGTGGATTATATCGTAGCTTTGGGTACCACAGCCGAGACCCCCACGCTATATATGCCCGAGCGTGCGGTTATAGCGATGTATATCACCAACCACGTTGCAGGGCGTGTGCCATTGGTTATGGGAGTTGGTGGAAACTCTACGTCCGAGGTTTTGGATCAGCTCAGGGAGTTTGACTTGAGGGGTGTAGATGCAATTTTGAGTGTTACACCTTATTATAATAAGCCATCGCAGGAGGGTCTCTACCAACACTTCAAAGTTGTGTCACAGAACTCACCGCTCCCTATCATCCTCTACAATATCGCAGGGCGTACGGGTGTGAATATGACAGTGGAGACAACACTCCGAATTGCTCGTGATTTCAAAAATGTGATAGGTGTCAAGGAGGCTTCGGGCAATATTGACCAAATTCAGAGCGTTATAGATAGCAGACCCGAGGGATTCTTGGTGTTGGCAGGTGACGATGGTATCGCTGTCGACATCATGCGTCGCGGAGGTGATGGTGTGATCTCGGTTGCAGCCAATACCTTCCCAACGAAGTTTATGAACTGTATCAACTTGGCCAAAGAGGGTAAGTATGAGCAGGCAGAGGAGCTTTTCGAGGAGATGGCCGAGGCGGTGAATGCGCTCTTCGAGGAGGGTAACCCCACGGGAGTTAAGTGTGCATTGAGCGTGATGGGACTTATCGGTGATCGCATGCGATTGCCTTTGGTGTCGGGAACAGCTGAGTTGGCCGCTAAGTTCAAAGAGTTGATCGCCAAGTACGATTTGCACTAAATTTGCATTAAGTTTGCATTGTGCAGTTTGAAAATAAATAGTTAAAAATGTTGAAAAGATTAATAACCATAGCGTTGCTAGTGCCCACTCTGTTGTGGGCAAAGGTTCCAGACGAAGATGATATTTTGTTGAATATCATCGACTCCAAGAGTGAATTTTACTACCCGAACCTAATGTTGCGCTTCGAGATGGGGGATGTCGACCTCACGGCGGAGCAGTACCACTACCTATATTATGGTTATGCTTACCAAGAGGAGTATCAGCCCCTAGAGGCTAACCCCCAAATGGAGACATTGATAGCTATGACCGCGGAGATCAATATCGACGCTCCCGAGATCGCCAAGCTGCATGGAGTGATTAGTATCGCCGATCAGATCCTTAAATTGGACCCTTTTAACCCCAAGGTGTGGAATATTTTGGCCTTTGCATATGGAGGTCTGAACGACAAAATCAAGGAGCGAGAGGCGTTTGATAGGGTAGAGAAGATCCTGCAGACGATTGATAGTTCGGGAGATGGACTGCGCGAAAAGAGCCCCAAACATATTATTATGTTTGACCATGCTTTGGCCTTGATGTCGTCGGAGAATCTGAACTTCTCTAAGCCGATGATCGTTAGCCGCAATGTGGAGTTTGTGCCGTTGTATGCCCCTATGTTGGTCGATGGCAAAAAGTTCAAGGGGTACTTCTTTGACTTTAGCCGTGTCTATAGATACAAACCCAAGGAGGTGACCTATACACGCGATCGCACTTGGCAGTTCAATAACCTCAAACCCCGAGAGTATAAATAGTAGATCATGGAAAGGCGAACTTACATATATATATTTATGCTGTTGATTCTCTCGTCGTGCAGTTTCAGTAAAGTCTACGAAACGGACGATGACTCTACTCCAGATAGGGGGACGGTTGGCTATGTTGAGCAGACGACGCTGATGTACTTTTGTGGTACATCGTTGGGTAGCTTTTATAGCAGCAACCTCTCGGATGTAAAGAGTGCAATTGCCGATGGAGCCTTGGGCGAAGGTGGACGATTGTTTGTCTACTACCCGAGCTATACGAGTGCGGAGCTATACGAGCTCTATGAGTCAGGAGGAAGTTATGTGAAGGAGTCGGTTATGACATTTGAGTCCAATGAGTCTTTTGACGAAGAGAGGATGGTGGAGGTTATCTCGATGGTTAAGGCGCAGTCCGAGTCAAGTAGTTACAATGTGGTTATTAGTGGCCATGGCGCAGGGTGGGTGCTCTCGTCTCACCCATACCTTAAATCTGTGGCGAGTTCGAGTTCCGATATCAATTGGGAAAAAGAGGTTGTGGATGGTGTCACTACGCGTTTTATGGGTAGTTCATCGGATGGATATATGGAGGTGGAGGAGCTTAGCGAGGCGCTGTCGAAGAGTGAGACAAAGTTTGGATATATATTGTTTGATATGTGTTTGATGTCCAATATCGAAACACTATATGAGCTTAAGGATTTGTGCGACTATGTGATAGCTTCTCCGTGCGAAGTTATGGGTTGGGGTTTTCCCTACCAAACGGTCCTCCCCGAGTTGTTTGCCGAGGATGGGCTGAATCCAGATTTTGCAGGTGTGTGCGAGGCGTACTGCAATTATTATGAACAACGCACATCATATAGTTCGGGGGCGGTGGCTTATTGTGTAACCTCCGAGTTGGATGGTCTGGCTGCGGCGATGAAGGCGATAAATTCGGCTGGGGTGAACAGTGTAGATATTGGTTCGTTGCAGTGTTACGAGAAGTTGACCTATCATGTTTTCTGTGATCTGGGTGAGTATGTCACCGCAGCGTGTGACGATGCCGCTTTGGTGTCGAATTTTGAGTCGTCAATGTTGAAAGCCTTTCCACAGGACGGTCGGTTCCATACGCAGTCGTTCTACTCGGCACTCTCGGGAAGTACTGGGTGGGTAGATATAAACTACTATTCGGGGGTCTCAACAAGTGCACCGAGTGTAAAGTTCCGTGACGAGTGGGCCGAGACTTCGTGGGTTAAGGCGACGCAGAGCGATGAATCTGAATAGTGACGCAATTTTAAAAAGTTAAAATTATAATTTAAAGGGCGATATATTTCGCTCTTTTTTTGTTTTTCTGCATTTAAGCACTATCTTTGCAGAGCAAACCAATTGTGATCTCGTTCGAGTTCACATCTTTATAACAGAGAAAATCCATTTTTTATATGCAAGATTTAACGGCATTGGAGGGAAAGAGCCTCGCCGAACTAAAAGCCATAGGTAAAAGCCTAGGGGTTAGGAACGTAAATATACGTAAAGGTGAGCTTTTAGCCAAAATCCAATCAATAGCAACCAATCCATCTTCGCCCCAAGAGGCTTCGTCTGCGGAGTTCGGTGGCGAAGTGGCTCCACCCAAACCACGCAGAGGTCGTAGGCCAAAGAGTGAGAAGGCGGCTGAGTTGCAGAGTAACATAGAGTTCACGGAGGAATCCAAGGGCGAGGGGGCTTCTGTGGGGGGTGATAGTGCAGAGGCTACGGTACCTCAAAGCGGAGATGCTCAAAGCGTAGATGCTGCCCCTAAGGCTCAACGCCGAGGTCGTCGCCCGCGTATGGCTCAGTCCCCCGAGTTGCAAGGCGCTGAGTCGCGCAACACGGAGGAGTCAACATCGGAGGGTGAATCGACATCCGACGCTCAATCGTTGCCGCCACAGCAGCAGCAAGATCGCCCGATGCGCGATAACAATAACAACAACCGTCAACAGCAACAGCGCAAAGGTAGAGCGCAAAATAATAATCACCACCACAATAACCACAATCAGCAACAACCTCAAACGGAGGCTAATGGTGCGGTTATGGCCCCACAGGCGGAGGTTATCACCAAGGATGATTACACGGGAGTTATCGCAGGTGAGGGTGTGTTGGAGGTTATGCCCGACGGATATGGTTTCTTGAGATCATCGGACTACAACTACCTCAATTCGCCCGACGACATCTATGTCTCACCGAGCCAAATCAAACTCTTTGCCCTTAAGGCAGGCGACACCGTTAATGGCTTGATCCGCCCACCCAAGGAGGGAGAGAAGTATTTCCCACTCGTCAAGGTGAGCCAAATCAATGGCTTGGAGCCTCAATATATCCGCGACCGTGTGCAGTTTGAGTACCTCACTCCGCTCTTTGCTAGCGAGAAGTTCAAGCTCACGGGCAATGGTCACAATAGTATCTCGAATAGAATTATAGATCTCTTCTCGCCTATCGGAAAGGGTCAGCGTGCGTTGATCGTGGCGCAGCCCAAGACTGGTAAGACAATGTTGTTGCAGTCGATAGCCAACGCTATTGCCGACAATAACCCCGAAGCCTATATGATCGTGCTGCTTATCGACGAGCGTCCCGAGGAGGTTACCGAGATGGCGCGCAACGTCAAGGCGGAGGTTGTAGCTTCGACCTTCGATGAGCAGGCTTCGCGCCATGTCAAGGTCGCAGAGATGGTCTTGGAGAAGGCTAAAAGGATGGTGGAGTGTGGTCACGATGTGGTGATCTTCTTGGACTCTATTACTCGTTTGGCTCGTGCCTACAACTCTGTGCAACCAGCCTCGGGTAAGGTATTGTCGGGAGGAGTCGATGCCAATGCTCTCCACAAACCCAAGCGATTTTTTGGTGCGGCACGTAATACCGAGGAGAAGGGTTCACTCACCATTATCGCTACGGCACTTATCGACACAGGTTCGAAGATGGACGAGGTGATCTTTGAGGAGTTTAAGGGTACAGGAAATATGGAGCTTCAGTTGGATCGTAAGTTGTCTAACAAGCGTATATATCCAGCCGTAGATGTTATCTCGTCGGGTACACGTCGCGACGATCTGTTGCTTCCTCGCGAGGTGTTGAGCCGCACATGGGTGTTGCGTAAGTATCTTTCGGATATGACAACGGTAGAGTCTATGGAGTTTCTCCAAAAACAGATGAGCTTGACCGATACCAACGAGGAGTTCTTGGCAACAATGAATCAATAACGAACGCGCATAACAAACAGAAATTAAATAAAATGAAGAATCTACAACGATTATTTTTGTCGGCCGTGTTGTCGATATTTATGATCTCTAGCGCAGGTGCTTGGGGGCAAAAGGGTCACGATATTATTGCCTACATCGCGGAGTGTCACCTCACCGAAAAGGCAAAAGCCGAAGTTGATAACCTTCTGGATGGTTATTCGATGGTCTATTGGTCTAACTGGGCCGACTCATCACGCGGAACGGAGGAGTATAAATACACCTCTCCATGGCACTACCGCAATGTGGAGGAGGGGCAAACTCCCGACTCTACGCCAACCCCCGATGAGGGAGATGTGGTATATGCCGTAAAGGAGATGACCAAACAGTTGAAAGATACGTCGCTGGGCCATGAGCAACGCGCCACGGCTCTAAAGTTCTTGGTTCACTTTGTGGGTGATCTACACTGCCCAATGCACGCAGGTCGCAAATCGGATCTGGGCGGAAATAGAGTTCCTGTGGTCTTTTTCCACAACTCGACAAATATTCACTCGGTGTGGGACACAAAACTAATTGAGTATACCCACGCATGGAGCCACACCGAATGGCAGCAGCAGATCGACAGAGCTACCCCCGAAGAGGTGGCCAAAGTTGTGTCGGGTGACGAGGATGATTGGTTCGAGGATTCATACAAGGTCGCTGAGATGATCTACAAAGATGTAGAGAAGAACAACGAACTTAGCTATGGTTATATCGACAAATATCATGTGACCTTGGAGAGTCAACTTCGCAATGGCGGATTGAGGTTGGCACATATATTAAACTCAATTTACGATAAATAATCACCTCAACTATTTGCCAAATAATAAATTAATTGTAACTTTGGCATGGTAAAAAATGAGCATAAACAAATTTTAATAAAATCACTATGAAAGAAGCTATTGCAATTTTGACTGGTGGCGGTCCAGCTCCCGGTATGAACACAGTTGTAGGAAGTGTCGCAAAGACATTCCTTAAGCAAGGTTACAAAGTAATCGGTTTGCATGCAGGTTACTCAGGTTTGTTTAACCCAAACCCAATCACTGAGGAGATCACATTCCCTATGGCAGACGATATGTTCAACCGTGGTGGATCATACCTTCAAATGAGCCGTTTCAAACCAACAGATGCTAACTTTGAGAATGATTTCAACCTTTCATTGTTCAAAGATAACAACATCAAATTGTTGGTTACTGTAGGTGGTGACGACACTGCTTCTACAGCAAACCGTATCGCTAAGTTCCTTGAGGATAAGCAATACCCAATCGCAAATATCCACGTTCCAAAGACTATCGACAATGACCTTCCATTGCCAGCAGGTTCACCAACTTTTGGTTATGAGTCAGCTAAGGCAGCTGGTACAGTTATCGGTACTACCACTTATTGTGACGCTAAAACTAGCGGAAACTGGTTTGTAGTTGCAGCTATGGGCCGTTCGGCAGGTCACTTGGCATTTGGTATCGGTGAGGCTTGTCACTACCCAATGATCGTGATTCCAGAGATGTTCAACAAGACAGAGATCACCGTAGAGAAGATCGTAAACTTGGTTGTGTCATCTATCATCAAGAGAAAATTGATGGGCATGGATTATGGTGTTGCGATGATCTCGGAGGGTGTATTCCACGAGCTTTCGGACGAGGAGATCAAGAAGAGCGGTATCAACTTCTCTTATGATGACCACGGTCACCCAGAGTTGGGTAAGGTATCTAAGGCTCACATCTTTAACGAGATGTTGGAGAACAAACTCGTTGAGTTGGGTATCAAGGTTAAGAGCCGTCCAGTGGAGATCGGTTACGAGGTTCGTTGCCAAACTCCAATCGCATTTGACTTGACATACTGCTCTGAGTTGGGTATGGGTGTATATCAACTTTTCTCTGAGGGTAAGAGCGGATGTATGGTATATGTTAACTCTGAGGGTAACGTATCGCCATTGTACTTGAAGGATCTTCAAGATCCAATCTCAGGCAAGATTCCACCTAGATTGGTTGATATGTCATCTGACAAGGTTGCTAACGTTATCGACACTGTGTTGAGCTACATCACAGAGGCAGATTACGAGGCTGCTAAGGCTTATGTTGCTACTCCAGAGGCGTTCGACTTCAAGAAGATTTTGAACTGGTAGTCCCTCTGCGGTTAAGACTATTTTACACTATAGAGGTGTTTCAGGAGAGATCTTGAAACACCTTATTTTTGTCTATTGACCAAGATTATAGAGACGAAAATTTTGGTTTGAAATGAAACTCTATATGTTGAGGGGTAAAAAAAGTTGCTACACACGTTAATAATTAGAGAAATTTTATGTAAGTTTGTACCTCTATGATTCTAAAACTATATAAAGAACAAACCTCCGAAAGGGATCTGGGTAGAGTTTGCGACACGCTTCGTGGTGATGGTGTTGTGATCTATCCTACAGATAGTGTGTATGCTTTGGGGTGCGCTATTGATTCGCCCAAAGCCATCGAGAAGCTAAAGAAGATTACGGGTAAGGATGTGAAGGAGTTTTCGATAATTTTTAGCGATATAAGCTCTATGGCGGAGTATTGTCGTATAGACAATGCTACGTTCAAGATATTGAAGCGCAATACCCCCTGCGCAATTACCTTTGTGCTGAAGGCCTCGTCACGTATTCCCGACCGTGTTATCGGCAAGAGAAAGAGCATCGGGGCTCGTATTCCCGACAATGCAATTGCGCGGTCGATCGTTTGTTCGTTGGGGGTGCCGATGTTGACATCTTCGCTCAAGGACGATGGTGAGCAGGAGTATTTGACCGACCCAGAGCTCATTGGCGAGAAGTGGGGAGATAGGGTAGATATGGTGGTTGATGGAGGTTATGGGAGTGTAACACCATCGACAGTTGTGGATCTTAGCGAGGGGGATATCGAGATCCTGCGCCAAGGAGATGTTGAATTGATATAGGATTTTAAAGTATATGGATAATAATATTAAAAGTTTCTTTAATGAGGCTGCTAAGTGGGGGTTGATTTTGGGCGTTATGATGGGTGTGTCGCGCGTGTTTGAGTATCGACTTATGTTGTCGGGCAGCGTCACCCAATATTCGCTTTTGACCATTGAGTGGGTCGTGGTGGCGGTGATATATGCGCTGTTGTTGTACCGTGCCGTTAAGAGTCGTGCCGTGGCGATCTACCCTTCGGTGGGTTTTTCGTTTGGGCGAAGTGTCAATTACGCTGTTGTGATCTCGATGTTCGCGGCGGTGATAGTTTCGTTGGCATCGTTTACATATATTAACTCTGTGGTGGGTGGCTACGATCTATATATCGGGCAGTTGGTAACCTCGGTAACTTCGGTGATCGAGGAGGCAAAGGTCGAAAGTGCGGTGATGGATATGTATGCCGAGACTTTTGCTGAGCTAAAGAACACGGAGGTGGCCACGCCGACGATCTTCGATACGTTGCTCTCTACGCTTTCGATGTATATTTTGGCAGGCACATTTTTTGGAGTCATAGTGTCGTTTTTTGTGAAACGATATATTAAAAAGAGTTTCAATGAGATCTAAAATAGATATTTCAGTAGTTGTTCCCCTCTACAACGAGGAGGAGTCACTTCCCGAGTTGGTCGGCTGGATAGATCGTGTGGCTAAGTCCAACGCTCTGAGCTACGAAATTATAATGATCGACGATGGGTCGTCGGATCGTTCGTGGGAGGTGGTCGAAGAGCTCAAAGAGGAGTATGGCGAGGCGATACGAGGCAAGAGTTTTGCGCGTAACTATGGCAAATCGGCCGCTTTGTATTGTGGCTTCGAGATGGCCCAAGGCGAGGTGGTCTTTACGATGGATGCCGACCTGCAAGACTCTCCCGACGAAATCCCCGAGATGCGAAGGATGATCTTGGAGGAGGGGTATGACTTGGTGTCGGGGTGGAAGCAGACGCGCCACGATCCTCTGGGCAAACGCCTGCCGAGCAAATTTTTTAATGCCACGGCTCGATTTTTCTCGGGCATTCAGCTCAATGACTTTAACTGTGGCCTCAAAGCATATCGCCGCAAGGTGATAAAGGCTATCGAGGTCTATGGCGAGATGCACCGATATATCCCGATCTTGGCTAAGTATGCAGGGTTCAAATCCATTGGCGAGAAGGTTGTGGAGCATAGAGCTCGCAAATATGGAGTCTCGAAATTTGGTATAGAGCGTATGATAAAGGGGTATTTGGATCTTATAAGTGTCACCTTCATGTCGATGTTTGGCCGCTCGCCGATGTACTTCTTTGGAAGTCTGGGTACCTTGATGTTCCTCACGGGAGGGGCTATCACCACATGGCTCATATCGCTCAAGATATATAAGCAGATGAATGGCGAGGTGGCACGCGCAGTGACCGATCAGCCGCTCTTCTACATCTCCATAGCGGCGGTTATTATGGGCGTACAGCTCTTCTTGTCGGGCTTCATCGGCGAGCTTATAAATCGTCGTTCGGGGGAGCGCAATAGATATCTAATTGATAAAACAATCGAATAATAATGATACAAAGAATTCAAACAATCTACATGTTGTGTGCGTCGGCATTGGTCGCAGCTGCACTTTTTATGCCCCTAGCTTTTTTTGCTACTAAGGGTGATTTTTTCGATCTATACGCCATCGGTCTAAAGACAATTGATGGGGAGTTGGCGCAAAAGACAATATATATGTTTTTGTTGTTGATCGGAGCGGCTCTATTGCCTATAATCAATATTTTCCTCTACAAAAACCGCATGCTGCAAATTCGGTTGTGTGTGGTAGAGATCGTTTTGCTCATTGGAGCAAGTGCTATGATGGGTCTCTATTATTTCCTTAGCTATCGCTTCTTCTCGAGTTTAGAGATCAGTACCCAAGGCTTTAAGCCAGCACTGATGTTCCCCTTTATCGCTATTTTCTTTGTCTATTTGGCAGCCAAGGCGATCTTTAAAGACGAACTCATGATTCGCTCTGTAGATCGTATTCGTTAATGTAAATCTCCCTCATTTGAGTATAGTGCTCGGATGGGGGATTTCTGTAGAAAATATTTCATATCTGTTTGAAATATCCCCAAAAATATATAACTTTGCGTACGTATGCGTAACTGTTTATTTTTTGGCTGCGCGTGCAATATTGACCTAGTCTTTATAAACCTAAACTTATATACTACAATGAATTACCTACCTAGACCACTACTTGTTGGTATGCTTGGTATTGGTTTCTTCGTGTCGGGAAAGAAGAACGACGCGCCCAAGAAATCGAGTAAACGTCCGAACATCCTTTTCGTCCTCGTCGACGACCAATCACCCTTTGACCTACAAATGTACAACCCCAACTCAATCCTTGAGACTCCAAACCTAGATCGTTTGGCAAGTGAGGGTATGGTGTTGGATGCAGCGCGCCATATGGGTTCGATGAATGGAGCTGTGAGTACACCTTCGCGTCACCAAATCATGAGTGGTCGTACGGTGTGGCACTTGCCAGCTAGCGCAGGGTCACCTTCGGCACAGCCCGACTTAGATCCATTGTCGATTGACACAATGACAATCGGTGCTACATTTAACCGCGCAGGGTATAGCACAATGCGTACCTGCAAAAAGGGAAACTCATACGCAGGAGCCAACCAACAATTCTCGATTGTTCACGAAGCTGTTAAGCGCATGGGAACCGAGGAGGGTGGAAGTGCATGGCACGCAAAACATGTGTTGGAGTATCTGGAGACACGCGAGCAAGATAAGAGCAAAGATAAAGATCCATTTATGATCTACTTTGGATTCTCACACCCTCACGATGTGCGTAATGGTACCCCCGAGTTGTTGGAGAAGTATGGCGCGGTGAACCATACCGACAAAACAACTTTACCTGCCTCGGCTCCAAAGGTGGCTTTGCCCGATAACTACCTCTCTAAACACCCATTCCACCACGGTCATCCAGATCTTAGAGACGAGGTCAATGTGAGCGGTGTGTGGAAAAACCGCGATGAGCAGACGATCAAAAATGAGGTTGGTCGTGAGTATGCTTGCTCCGAGAATATTGATATCCAGTTGGGTAAAGTGCTCGATAAGTTGGAGGCTATGGGTGAGTTGGATAATACATATATTATCTATACGGCCGACCACGGAATCTCGATCGGTCGTCACGGACTCATGGGTAAGCAAAACCTATATGAGCACACATGGCGCGTGCCGATGATTATCAAAGGCCCCGGAATCAAGGGCGGTACACGTGCCGATGGTAATGTCTATCTATTGGATATCTTCCCAACGATCTGCGATTTGGCAGGTATTCCAATCCCCGAGACAGTCGAGGGAGTTAGCTTCAAGCCTGTTTTGGAGGGTAAGCAAGAGACCATGCGCGATGTTATGTATGGAGTATATTGCGGAGGAACAAAGCCCGGTATGAGAAGTGTTGCTGAGGGTGACTGGAAGTTGATAAAGTATGACCTATTGGATGGATATATCCAAGAAACTCAGCTGTTTAACCTCAAGGAGAATCCACATGAGTATCTAGCTGAGCATGGAAAGTCGGGCGCTATGGAGCGTGATTTGGCCGAGGATCCTAAGTATGCCGATGTGTTGGAGCATATGGAGGCGTTGCTTTTGGAGCAGATGGTTAAGCACGAGGATCCATTCCGTTTCTGGGATCAACCAGCAATGTAAAATTTAAGAAAGAAGAGTAAAAAATATCGTGAAGATTAATCTCTTCACGGTATTTTTTTATCTTTGCTTTTATAATAACTCCTGAATTCAACTTGTAAATGCAACTGAGGAATTGGGAAGTTGCAGAGAATGAGATAAAATATTTTTTCAGAGAGGAAAGAGAGGTAAAACTCTCCTT
>JBCQUO010000038.1:0-18128 GCA_047173955.1 Rikenellaceae bacterium | reverse complement strand
CCGTTAAGGTTATAGAGTTCCGTTTTCGATCGCCTCATATAGATCTGCACGCTTGATAAGTAGCTTTTTATCTAATTTGCTGGTCTTGATTTTGCCCTTACTCACGTATGAATAAAAGGTGCATTTGCCGATCTTTAGGGTCTCACACACCTCTTTAGGGGTCATAAACTCGTCCCCCTTGCTGGTCTGCATCTGTGCCAACATCTCGTTAGTCTGCTTAATAATCGCCCTTGTCTCGTTCCACTCCTCAATGGGAATGCTTACCAAAATAGTTGCTGGTGCGTGGCTTTGCGCCTCTGTGTGTTGATCTGCCATAATTGTATTATTTATGATTGTTAAACTTCCTTTTGTGCAAAGATAGATAAAAATGTTTGGTTTAACAAAACAAAGGAGGCAAAAAAATAACGGTATGTAAATTACCGTTATTCGATCGACCAATTAGATAGCCAAATCAGCTCGTTTATTATATCTATTTTATGGTGATTATCAAGTTGTTTATAATCCTCAGTTACCCACGCTATAAACTTTTTTTCAAGATCTGTACTCTGTCGTAATTCGTCCAACAAATCCCAATAAGCTAAATAATGAGGGTTGAAATATTGTGTTATGTCAATCTCGAACGCCCCTAATATTGTATCTTTAATTTCCCACAACGGGGTATATGGGTTAATCATATTTAAAAAAAATTGAACATACACTATTTGTAACTGCTCTTTTGTGGAGTCGCTATCTGTATCTTTCAGTTTTTTACTTCGGGCGTTGATAGATCCACGTGATAAATATTCTTTTGCGGGCTTTATTAAGATTGCAATGTCATCTCGAATATTCCTACTGCCTAAATCATACTTTTCATTACATACACTTTCGATGTATTGTATGCAGTTTTGAATAGTGGCGCACTCATCTACTGTTGAAATAAATTCTTTTCTTCCGTATTTTTGTTCGTCCTCATTATCAATACCATCAGAAAATAACTCAAATCCTTTTTCAGTCATTAAGTAATCTAAACTACTTTTTATCTGTGTAGTTTTACGATTAACTGTTATCTGAATATATAGCGGGTAGAACAACCGCCCATCGCCTCTAAAATCGGTCGGTGATAGTCGTTTATTCAAAAAATATTTTACGGTTACTTTCCCCACAATGCAAACAATTAAAGTGTATTATATAGTGTTATTGTGACAAAGGTACATAATATTTTGTTTCGTTGGATATATTATACCATATTATTTATTAAATACCTTTTTTAACTCGTTTTCGGTTGTCATATCCATAACCTTTGCATATACTTGCGTGGTGCTGATCTTTGTATGTCCTAAAATCTTTTGTACAACTGATATAGGCACTTCTTTATAAAGCAGATAGGTAGCGGTTGTGTGTCGGCTCGTGTGAAATGTTACGACCTTATCAATGCCCGCCAACCTTGCTATCTCTTTGAGTTCCCGATTTACAAATTGGTTTGTAAAGCTATCAAAATAAAATTTGCGTTGTGGGCTGGTGTACTTCGCCAACATCTCCAGCGGTTTTCCGTCAAAGAGTAGGTAAATAGGTAATCTTATTGGCTCTTTTGTTTTCTTCGTATTCAATATAATGTAGTGTTTACCCTCAGTTGTTTGTAGGTTTTCGGGGCGCAATCTCACTATATCAGAGAAACGCAACCCACTATATACCGCAAATAGGTACATATCTTTGACGATCTGCAAATTTATCTTTTCGGCTGGAATCTGTAACGCCTCAATCCTCTCGATCTCTTCGGGGGTCAAAAACGTTCTACTTGATGGGGCGGATCTGATGACAAAATTTCTAAAAGGGTAGTTGTTGTAATCCATATACCCGTAATTGATCGCCATATTTACAACCGTCTTAACCGTCTTTAGGTACTTGCCCGTTGTATTGGTATTGATGCCCTTACTAAGCAAATAGCCCTCAAACTCGTGTAGGAATTGATAGTTAAGATCATCTATTAAGATACGTTTTCTAAACATAGTAAGGTGACGATATACAGAATTATACACCCGTCTCGTGTCCTCTGTTATGGTCTTTTTGTTTGCCGACTCAGTTTTGAAGAATAGTAAAAAATCGCTGTGATCCTCTTTTGGTTGTAGTGCATCGGTCATAAAATCGAGGGTAACAACCTTGCCACTCTCTAACTGTTCTAGTTCAAAACGCTCTAATTTAGCCACAAAATCAGATAGATACGTGTTTCGTTGTATGTAATTCGGGGCGGTGGTCTTTACCTTTTGCCTCCTTTTGTCCCATTGTTCGGGCTTTAGCTTTATATCAGTAGCAAAATACTTTCGTTTGCCATTAAGATATGCACACACCGACACGGGGGCTGTGCCGTCCTTTAATAGTTTACCTTTGCGGTTATATACGAATGAGTAAATAATCTTTGCCATACCTTAATAGTGTTATTGCTTATTGATAGTGCAAAGATACATAAATGTTCGGACAAACCAAACAAATAATGTTTATTTTATCAAAACATATTATTTGTGGTTGAAATTATGGGGGGACACTAAGGGAACAAAGAAACGATATTATAACAAATTCAATATGTATGCTATATTTGCTAAATCGTGGCTACACGGCTGTGTAGGGCTATAAAACAAAAAAAGAGACTCGTTAAAGTCTCTTTTTTGTGGTGCCACCAAGAATCGAACTAGGGACACAAGGATTTTCAGTCCTTTGCTCTACCAACTGAGCTATGGCACCATCCGCAACCAACGTTTTATCCTTGATTGCGTTGCAAAGGTAGCTATTTTTTTTAATTCTCCAAAAAATATCGACTCTTTTTTTACGCTAAGATACAACCGTGAGGCCTAAAACCTTTGTTTGCAATAAAATAGATTGTAATTTTTTTTGTAACAAAATATCCTCGATTTTATATTATGCGAATCAAGGTTTGATATTTCAAACCCTTATTCGCGCCACTTAAGGGAGAAAAACCTTGGTTTTGCGACTAAGTCTCACCATTGGGGGTATGTGTGGGGTAAATATTAAAATAAATAGTTCAAACCTTAATTCGCATATAATATGGCACTTTAGAGGATACCCCATATAACAAATACACCCTCTTTCGCAAATGCTTTAGGGCAATGAACTATTTTTGTTATCTTAATTTGCACGGTTACGATAAAATATCTACTTTTGTGGAGATTATTTAAACCCCTCAAATTTCAGTGATTATGAAGCATGACCCCATCGTTATAGGTGTTGCCGGTGGTTCGGGATCGGGCAAGAGCACACTCGTCGAGCGTTTGATAGAGACCTTCGCTGGCGAAGATGTGACGACTCTATGTCACGACTACTACTACAAAGCTCACCCCGAACTAGAGTACGAAGAGCGAACGAAACTCAATTACGACCATCCCCACTCTTTCGATACGGAGATGATGGTCGAGCACCTCAAATCGCTCAAGGATGGGAAGTCAATAATGCGACCTGTATACTCTTTTGTGGAGCACAATCGCACCGAGGAGAGGGTTTTGGTTGACCCTTCGCAGGTTATAATCGTTGATGGCATTTTGATCCTCGAGAATAGTGAGTTGCGCGATCTCATGGATATTAAGATCTTTGTCGACACCGATGCCGATGTACGCTTAGCGCGTCGTATTTTGCGTGATGTGTGTGATCGTGGCCGCACTATGGAGTCGGTGATTACGCAATACCTTAGCACTGTGAAGCCGATGCACGAGGCTTTTGTGGAGCCATCGAAGAGGCATGCCGATGTTATTGTCCCTCAGGGGGGGCATAATGAGGTGGCTGTGTCGATGTTGATTCGCAGCATAAGGTCGATACTTGAAAAATAAAACTTATAAATTTATAGCATGAGCACAAAAGAGGAGACAACAAAGCCGACCTCGATGGGGGAGTATTCGGTGACATTTAAGGGTCGCAAGACCAAAGAGGAGGGTGATGTGCTAATCAGAACCAAGAAGCGCTATCGCCAAAAGGGTGAGGTCGTGTCTGGGGCATCGAAGATGCGCGCCGCCTACAAAACCCGAATAGCCAAAAAAGGGGCCAAAAAACGGTAATATTAATGGTGAATGATGAATGGTCAATGATCAATGATCAATGGTCAATGGTCAATGGTTAATGGTTAACGCGACTAGATCAAACTGAACGTGATACTTTGCATACTGTGGACTCGCTTTAGCGCTAAACTCTCTCGCGTCCGCAGCCACAAAAGCGCAAGGTAAAAAAGGAAACGAAGTTTCCAAGCCCGTGCGGCTCGCACCGCCCGCCCGGCGTGAGGGCAGTTGTGAACACTGAATCAATAGCCTCCCTACCAAAAAAGATATGCCATAGCTATAGCGGACAATATACCCACGAGGTCGGCCACGAGGGAGTAGGTCAATGTGTAGCGGATTTTTTTTATGGCTACAGATCCGTAGTACAGAGCCACGACATAGAAGGTGGTATCGGTTGATCCCTGCACAATGCTCGACAGTCGACCGACGAATGAGTCGGCTCCATATGTGTTTAGTGCGTCGACCATCATTCCGCGTGCGCCACTTCCGCTCAGGGGTTTCATTAACATTGTGGGTAGTGCTCCTGTGAAGTCGGAGTTCAGCCCCATCGCTTCGACCGCGCAGCTAATGCCCCCTATGAGGAGGTCCATCGCCCCCGAAGCTCTAAAGACACCTATCGCCACTAGGATCGCCACTAGGTAGGGGATAATCGTAATGGCAGTATTGAAGCCCTCCTTGGCCCCTTCGATAAAGCTGTCGTATACATTTATTCGCTTTATGAGCCCCATGACTATGAAGAGGGTTATGATCCCCATTAGCAATATGTTAGATACCATTGTGGCCCCAGACGAAAGGACCTCTTTGTCGCCGCTCGATGTGAATAGCCATGTGAGGGCGGCTATAATGAGTCCAAAGACAAGTCCCGGGATTAGTATAGCGCGCTGAAGGAGGTTGATTTTTTGTTTTATGGCCGCTAGGGTGATCGCTGTGATGGTCGACACCCCTGTCGCTATCATGATTGGGACAAAGACATCGGCAGGATTGGCGGCTCCTAATTGCGACCTATACATCATGATTGAGACGGGGAGAAGTGTCAGCCCCGAGGCGTTAATCATCATAAACATAATCATCGAGTTGCTGGCGCTTTTTTTATCTTCGTTGAGCTCTTGGAGCTGCCCCATGACATTGAGCCCTATGGGTGTTGCTGCGTTGTCGAGACCTAGGAGGTTGGCCGAGAAGCTCATAAACATGGAGCCTGTGACGGGGTGGTCCTTGGGGATCTGGGGGAACAGCTTACTAAATAGTGGGGCTGCGGCTCGGGCTAGGATGTCGACCACCCCTGCGCTTTGGCCTATGCGCATGATTCCCAACCACAAACACAATACACCTGTGAGCCCGATCGAGATCTCGAAGCCTAGTTTAGCGTACGAAAATGTCTCGCCCACCATTGCTGAGAATAGATCTCCGCCACCGCCTAACAGTGCGCTCACAGAGGCGACAGCAAAGGCAATGACAAAAAAAGCTGCCCATATATAATTTAGTACCATAGCTATTTGATTTTTATATTAGAAGTCCCCCATTGTTGTTATGCGCCAAAACACGGAGGATATTTCCGCCCATTATTTTGGCTGTGTTTTCAGATGTGTGGCCATTGCGCAAAAGCTCGACCGTGAGGTTCATAAACTCATTTGCCCCATCGAAACCAACCACTCCACCATCGCCATCGAAGTCGGAACCCACACCCACATGGTTGTAGCCGACAAGCTCCACGGCATATTCGATGTGAGCCACAAGGTCACAAATTGTCGCTTCGCCATCGAGGCGTAGGAATCCACCATATCCACATATCTGTACCACGCCCCCCTTGGCTGCTATTGCTCGTATCGCCTCGTCGGAGAGGTTACGTCGGTGGTCGCAAAGGCTCTTGCATGATGAGTGCGAGGCGATTATAGGCTGCTTGCTGAACTCCACGGCCTGCATTGTGGTGTCGTGCGAACTGTGTGACACATCTATGGTGATCCCTAGCTTATTCATCCGCTCAATGACCGACCGCCCAAAGTCGCTCAGCCCTCCATATGGCTTATCGCCTGCCGCGGAGTCGCAGATCTGGTTTGAACCATTGTGGCAGAGGGTTATGTAGCTTACACCCAGCCCCTTGAAGTTGTCCAACTCCGCTAAGTCATCCCCCAATGCCAATCCATTCTCTATGGCCAACATCACCGACCTTTTGCCCATACATTTGGCCTCCATCACATCTTTTGGACTGCGTGCAATCACAACTCTATCTTCATGCTCGCTGACCTCTTGGGCGAAGCGTAGGAGAATATCCTTGGCCTTTTGGGTCGCCTCGGCGGGAGGTGTTAATTGGGGAATATAGGCCACGGTGATCGTAGCATCCACTGCCCCCTCCTCCATCTTCACGATGTCGATCTTAGCCGCTTGGTTCCTCATAGCGAGGTCAAATCCTACGCTGTCGTAGAGCATCGGTGTGTCGCAATGAGAGTCCACAATTGGATTGCTCATATGGATCTCTCGGGCAACCATATAGAGCCGAGCCTCACCCACAAAAAACTCAAAGAGTCTCTTCATTTGGGGAGATTCGCCCGTGGTGGCCATATTCTCGGGATGCCACTGCACACCCATGATCTTGCGCATAGGGTACCCCTCCAGAGCCTCGACCAAACCATCCTCGGTGTGTGCAACAGCTCGCAACAGCGGAGATATATTCTTCACCCCTTGGTGGTGGCGCGAATTTACGGAGATGGTGTTTATCTGCAAAATTCTGTGTAGCCACGACCCCTCCGCAATCTTCGCCTCGTGCGTACCCAGATGTCTATCGGTCAGAACCATATGTTGCAATGGGGTAGTGGGGTATTGCGATGGGAGGTCTTGGTAGATATCGCCCCCCAATGCGATATTGAAGAGCTGAAAACCGCGACATATGCCAAACACCGGGAGGCCACAATCCAAGGCCGCACGCAGAAGCATAAACTCGTGAAAGTCCCTCGCTGAGTTATATTGGGTGAGCCCCTCAATATTCTCATCGCCAAAATAGGCAGCATCGAAATCATCCCCTCCGCTAAAGAGCACCCCATCAACACAGCTGACCAGACTCCTCAAAAAGTCCGCATCCACCACATGAGGTATAATCATTGGCACACCTCCAGCGTCGACTATAGCTTGCGAATAGGCGATGTGAAGCGCCGAATTGTACTCCATAACATTTGCCGACACCCCGATCAAAGGGCGCTGGGCTTTGCGATCTATTGGTTGGTCGTTAAATCCTTTATTGAAATCAAAAATCATTGGGTTACTCACTTATACTATTACACGTTCCGCAAACTTACGTAAAATAGATTAAATATAAACAAGAATCCCCCCTTAAATTGATGAAATTAAAAAGAATTACTACATTTGTATTGTATAAAAATTGAGATGTATGAAATATATAACCCTCGCGATCGTAGCCCTTGTGTCGATCTTTAACCTCTCGGCTCAGGTTATTGTCGACTCCGATATAACCCTCGAACAAGCCTTGGTGGGTACACTTGCCCCAGACCATATCGTCGACTCGCTGACCATCGTGGATGTGGAGTATTACTCCGACGACGATAAACTTCACCGCGGACAGATCGTCATTCACACCCTCCTCGAAGGAGATATCGTCGAGCTATTTAGCTTTATAAAGGAGCGGAGAATCCCCATCATGATGGTCGTCCCCATAAAGTTTGACCTCCCCGATGGCAATACAACAATGGCCTCGCTCAACAATACCTACGGCTTTCACTATCGCCATATAAATGGCTCCACAAGGCTCTCGAACCACTCTTTCGGCCACGCCATAGATATAAACCCATTCGATAATCCCTATATCTCAACCTCGGGAATGGTGCTTCCCCAAGGTGGTGAGTACTCCCCACAAACCAACCCTCGTTCACTATGTCGAGAGTCTGCGTTGGTCCAAAAATTCGTGGAGCTAGGGTGGACATGGGGTGGAAATTGGGAGAGTCCTAAGGATTATATGCATTTTGAAAAGAAGCTTATCTGCAATCTCTATAGCGAATAGATACTATATTGTACCGGAGTCCAACCCACTACACTAATGTCGGCAGATATATTTGTACTAATCACAGGGTCTCCGACGCATGGTCTCCCCTTGACCCTAATCTTTGTATTTGTGCCATCCACATCGTAGTAGTACTCAGACAGGTATATACCCCCTATTTGATTCAGCTGTAGCGTGTAATCATACTCAGAACCTGCCTCCCAATCTAGCAACTCGGGGGTGAGTCTGAAAGCTGCTTTTATATATAGAGGACCATTGTATCTGCCTCCATTTCTGTATGTGGAGTGGTAGTAACCATTCGTCCACTCGGTCTCGGTGGTGGTGTTCTCCCTAAAGGCATAACCCACAAGGTCTTCGCTATCATCATTGACGCTTGTGCGATAACGAATAGATATATAGGCTCCACTAGGTGCAAAGTCGCCACTGTTATCGTCGGTGATCGAGCCATCCCAAACGGGCGTTTGTCCATCCTCGTCGCCTCCCTTCTGGGGGATTAACATAAGGTCGTGCCCATCAATTCGAATGGGGTCGACCTGATCCGCTACGCCATATTTAGCAAAGGGGCCTGACGATCCAACATAATCGTCAAAGGAGGTTAAGTTGCTGTTCGACAGGTTGTACCACGTCGAGGTCATATAGTCATACGACCCCTCTGATATAATATTCTCTATTCCGAGCTGTCTGATTATCGTTAATATGCCCTCATCTTGTAGTACGCTAAAGCTAATCTTCGACATGATATGGGTGAACTGGAGTGGCAGCACTCCCGTCGAGGGCTTCGTCATAACATCCCCTGAAGCTGCTGCCAGATAATCTGTCTGGTCGAGGATAGATTGTTGGACCACAATATCCCCAACAATAGATGATGTGGGGGTCGTAGATATGGTAAACCCCTCTGCCGAATCGGGGTAGAGGGCGTAAAAATTCATTTGATTAAATGGTAGTGGCCACGATGGGGTCTTGTCATCCTCCCACTCCCACGTCTCTGAGGTGGAGTTATATATATATTTATTGCCATCGAGGTAATCATACCACGAGGAGCTATTGATCTCCACACCATAAACGACAAAGCCATTAGCATCACTTTTCATGCTATCCAGCTCATTAGTTGTCGCCTTTGTTGTCTGCGCCACAAAATTTATAGCGTCACAATCACACGTGCCGATTGACTCTTCGAAGGTGTTATTATCCACCTTCGAACACCCCACAACATAAATTAGAAACAGAGTTGTTGAGAATAACTTTTTTGCCATTATCGTTTTATTTATAAACTATATGGCGTTCAACGACACATTTTGTGCCAGATGTAAATATTCGTAAATAGAGACCATTGCAAAACATTAATTTTGCTTCGACTTTATAGAGCGTTGATAGGTGGATGTAATTTTAAAGATACCGTAGAGGGTTGTGAGGGAGCGTACATTAGGTACGTGACCGATCAGAACTCTACGGTATCTTTGAAATTTCGCCGCCTTGCATCGCTCTCAAATATCTACTTGATGGTAGCGTATGAGCTGTAGAATCGCTCTTTATCTTCGGGGGTGATCTTCCCTCTGCTTAGGAATATGATCTCGCCTTGGGTGTTGACCAACATAATAACCGAGAAGTTGTCGCAGTCGCCCAACTTCCACTTCGTCGATAGCTCGCCTGTCTCATCTACGTAGAATGGGGTGTGCATCATATCAGACCTCTTTTGGGCCATTCTGTAGGCCAAACCATTGGGGATCATCGGGGCATCCTTGACATTCATAATACTCACGCCCATCACATTGTTGCTCCTGAGCTCTGTGTTGTTGCGAAGTTCCTTTATGAATTCATCGTTTTGGCCTGCACGGTCGGGGTCGACATAAAATATCATAAGGCTCTTGGAGCCAAAGTGGGGTAGTTGTACCGCCTTTTGGTTGAGGTCCGAGAGTGTTATATTCGAGACTATCTGCCCCTCTTGACCATATGTTGTCGAGATCGAGCCGCACACAAGGGTGAATATAAATAGTGATAATTGTATTATTTTTTTCATAAGCATTTTTTTACTCTACCATATTTGCCTTCGCGCGTTTGAGCCTTCGTGCATAATCACTGCGCGAGAAGAGGTTAAAGAGGAGTACCGCCACAGCGACAAATCCCAATCCGACCATATATGTCGTCGAGAATCCATCTCCTGCGTGAGCGATCATACCCCCCGTGAGCATACCCATTCCCGAACCGAAATCTAAGGCTATAAAGTATGTCGAGTTTGCCGTTCCACGTCTGTTGTGTGGCACGAGGTCTACGATCATCGCCTGCACAGGAGGGGCGACAAGTCCAAATCCGAAACCTATGATAAGGGACGAGATGGGGAATGTCAACTCCGTGAGCAGTAGTGCAAATACTCCACCAGCTACAAATATACAAATTAATCCCACAAAAACCAATAGGTTGTGAAGTCCGCGCGATAAATAACGTCCCGACACCACACGTGCTATGATTATTCCGATCGAGAAGAGCAAGAAGAATTGCCCCGAGTTGATATCCAATCCGCACTCCTTGACATATATCGAAACATATGCCATGAGCGATCCATACAAGAAATATATGAGGGTCATGATCGAGGCCATCGACAATCCATCGACGAGGAAAAACCTATCGAACGACATCCTCGATGGTGCTATAACCGATGGGCGGTGTGGGGTCTTGACCTGTGAGCCCACAATTGTACCCACCACGCACGACCCCAAAGCGACGGTGAAGAGCCCCATGTATGACATAATGTCCATCAAATATAACCCGACCATAGGTCCCACGGCCATCGAGATCACAACCAATGCGCCAAAATATCCGATTCCCTCGGCACGTTTTTGTGCTGGGAGCACATCTATAGCGATTGTGTTGCTGGCGGTGGTGAGGATCGCAAATGTAGAGCCTAGGAGTATTCGGGTAGCGATAAGCATTGGGATCGAGGTCGAATATATGTAGCCTAGGAACAGAAATGTGAAGATCGAAAATGTGAGCACATATAGCTTTTTGCGGTTATACTTGTCGACCAAGTATCCCGAAAAGGGGCGCGAGATGAGCGCGGTGATTATGTATGACGACACAACTATACCAGCTGTGGTGGCCGAGGCGTTGAACCGATCCATCACATACATTGCGATCACTGGCATTACGAGGTTGAACGCAAAGAACATTAGAAAACTCGCGAGCGAGATTAATAAAAAGTTGCGATTAAAAAGTTTTGTAGACTGCTCCATTCTTTTTCACATTAATAATTAACGTGGCAAAGGTATAAATTTTTTGGATAATTGGTTATAAAGTGATACCTTGCACACAAAGAATAATTATATAAAGTAAAGTATCATGTCAAAGATCTACACACCTTCCCCTGAGCGCTACAACGACACTCCATATGTACGTTGTGGAGTGAGTTCACTACGTCTACCACGCCTATCGCTAGGTATGTGGCATAACTTCGGAACCTACGACGACTTCGATGTCGCGACCCAAATGGTCACCCACGCCTTCGATCGCGGAATCACCCACTTCGACCTTGCCAATAACTATGGTCCAGTGCCGGGAAGTGCCGAGGAGAATTTCGGGCGTATCATGCGTGAGCAACTCTCTGCTTATCGTGATGAGCTGATTATCAGCTCTAAGGCGGGACACGAAATGTGGGAAGGACCTTATGGGGGTAACTCGTCGCGCAAGAGTATCATTGCGAGTGCCAACCAGAGTTTGAAGCGCACGGGGCTAGAGTATTTCGATATTTTTTATACCCACCGCTGGGATGGCGAGACCCCTTTGGAAGAGACTGTTTCGGCTTTGTCTACTCTGGTTAGTTCGGGCAAGGCGTTGTATGTGGGTATCTCGAAATATCCACCTCGCAAAGCGGCGCTGCTCTACCGTATGTTAAAAGAGGAGGGGGTGCCATGTCTGGTTAGCCAATTCCGCTACAGCATGTTCGAGCGCACGGTCGAGGCGGAGAGTCTGCCTTTGGCCCTAGAGAATGGCTCGGGTGTTGTGGCCTTTTCGTCATTGGCCCAAGGTATGTTGACCAACAAATATTTGGGGGGTATACCTGCCGACTCTCGCGTGGCTAAGGGGCATGAATCGTCGATGACAGAGTCGAAGATCACACCTCAAAAATTAGCTGTCATAGAGGCTCTGAACACAATGGCCCAAGGGCGCGGTCAGAGCTTGGCGCAGATGGCCTTGGCGTGGGTTCTGCGTCGCGAGGAGGTCACCTCGGTGGTGATTGGTGCGAGCAAAGTGTCGCAGATCGACGATAGCCTTAGTGCTCTAGACAACCTCTCGTTTAGTGCTGAGGAGTTGGCGAAGATCGAGGTTATATTAAGTAAAGTAGATTAACTTGTGTTAAAATAGAATTGAGGACTTGATAATCGCAAAGATTTTTTGTAGATTTGTCGTGAGTTTTTTTATATACTGCAAAATGCACCCATAACTAGGGTGTGTTTTGTTGTGTCATTTTGATTAATTATATTGTTTGAACTATGCGTTCTATTTTTGTCTCTATTATAGGTTATACCTTTTTGGCACTTATGTGCACTGTTTTTTTGATCCTTTCGGCAGTGGCATTTGTGGTGTGCTACCCCTTTGACCCCAAGCGTCGCGTGGTGCATAACCTCACTCGTGCGATGGTCTACATCTTCTTCACCTGCTTTTGGTGGATGTGGGGCTACGAAATATTGGGTCGCGAAAATGCCGATCCCAAAAAGAGATATGTGATTGTGATGAATCACAACGCGATGATGGATGTGCCGATGTTGTACTTCTTGGCGTTGGACTTTAGATGGGTCTCCAAAAGACAGGTCTTTAGCATTCCATTCTTTGGGCAGCTGTTGGTGCTCCATGGCGACATAGCTATCGAGCGTGGTAACCCAGCCGAGTCTATGAAAAAGGTGATGAAGCAAGGTCTGGAGTGGATAAGTCGCGGTGTCTCGGTCTCGATATTCCCCGAGGGTACGCGTTCCAAAACAGGCGAGATCGGACGATTCAAAAGCGGTGCCTTCAGGTTGGCAAAGGAGGCGGAGGTCGATATTTTGCCAGTGGTGGTCCAAGGTACACGCACGTTGCTGACCTCAAAAGGGATGTTGAACCCCAAGAGCAAAATCACAATCAAGGTGCTCCCTTCTGTTCCTGCTCAACGAGTTGTGGACACAGAGATGAAAGAGCTGATGGAGGAGGTGAGAGAAGAGATGGTCATAGCATTGGCCCAGATGAATAAAGTTTAGAAGATAGGGATTAGGAAGATAGCAATAAGAAGATAGAAGAAAATTATGGCAGAGTTAAATATAACATCAAACAACAATTATGGGGATGAGGCGATCGTCACCCTCACCCCTCGCGAACATATCCGTCTGCGCCCGGGTATGTATATCGGAAAGTTGGGTGATGGTACGCAGAGTGACGATGGAATCTATGTCCTAATCAAGGAGGTTGTAGATAACTCGGTCGATGAATTTGTGATGGGTGCAGGAAAACGTATCGAGATCACAATCGAAGATGGGGTGGTTACGGTGCGCGACTATGGCCGAGGTATCCCTCTCAAAATGTTGTTGGCCGCCGTGAGCGAGATGAACACGGGAGGTAAGTATGGCGGTTCGGCATTTAAGAAGAGTGTGGGACTCAATGGTGTGGGTGTCAAGGCGGTGAACATGTTATCGAGCGAATTTACAGCTCGTGCGGTCCGCGATGGCGAAGCACGCACGGTGACCTTCTCGCAGGGGTTGGAGCAGAGCGACCGTTGGGAGAGTGGCGTGAACGAGAAGAATGGAACGTTAATTTCGTTTAGGGTCGACACGGAGGTCTTTGGCGACTATAGCTACAACTTGGAGTACGTGGAGCAGATGGTCCGCAACTATACTTATCTCAATTTGGGGTTGACCTTTAGTCTCAATGGTCAAAACTATGTCTCTAAGAATGGACTCCTCGACCTGCTCAACGAAAATATCACGGAGTCTCCACTATACACCCCTATCCACCTCACGGGTAATGATATCGAGGTGGCTATAGCCCACGGTTCGGGCTATGGCGAGAGCTACTTCTCGTTTGTCAATGGTCAATATACGTCGCAGGGTGGAACCCACCAAGCGGCATTTAGGGAGGCTATAGCGAAGGTTATTAAGGATTTCTTCAAGCGCGATTACGACGCTTCGGATATCCGTACATCTATAATAGCGGCGATCTCGGTGAAGGTCTCGGACCCGATCTTTGAGTCGCAAACCAAGATCAAATTGGGAAGTAAGGAGGTTGAGCCCGGGGTCTCGGTCAGGAACTTCGTGATGGAGTTTTTGAGCCAGAACCTCGATAACTTCCTCCACAAAAACCCCGAGACAGCGCAGATCCTCCAGAAGAAGATCGTCGAGAACGAGAAGGAGCGCAAGGCGATCTCGGGTATACAGAAAAAGGCTAGGGAGACGGCCAAAAAGGTCTCTTTGAATAATAAGAAGTTGAGGGATTGCAAGATACATTTCACCAGCAAAAATGAGTTGGCGGAGCAGTCGATGATCTTTATCACGGAGGGAAACTCCGCGTCGGGATCAATCACTTCGAGTAGGGACGTACGCACGCAGGCGGTCTTTTCGCTTAGGGGTAAACCTTTGAACTGCTATGGGTTGACCAAAAAGGTTGTCTACGAGAACGAGGAGTTTAATCTGTTGCAGGCGGCTCTCAATATCGAGGAGGATATGGAGAACCTGCGTTACAACAAAGTTGTGATCGCTACGGATGCCGATGTCGATGGTATGCACATTAGGTTGTTGCTCTTGACCTTCTTCCTGCAATTTTTCCCCGATGTGATCCGCGGTGGACACCTCTACATCCTCCAAACGCCACTCTTTAGGGTGCGCAACAAGAAGCAGACCATATACTGTTATAGTGACGAGGAGAGGCTGTCGGCAATCAAGAAGTGTGGATCTTCGGCAGAGATCACTCGATTCAAAGGTCTGGGAGAGATCTCAGCGGATGAGTTCAAGGGCTTCATTGGCGAGAGTATGCGCCTCGACAAGGTGCGCATGACCAAGGATGATCCGATCCACGATATGTTGGAGTTCTATATGGGCAAAAATAGTTTCGAACGACAAGGCTTTATTATCGACAACTTGAGGGTTGAGGAGGATATCGTCGAGGCAGATATGATTTAGTTATGGAGAAAGATATAGATATGCAGCAGGGTAGTGCCCCTGTCAAAGAGGGTAAATATAGCCGCCTCACAAAAGAGGAGGCTGGAGTGAAGAAACTCACGGGTATGTACAAGAGCTGGTTCTTGGACTACGCCTCGTATGTTATCCTCGAACGCGCTGTGCCCCATGTCTACGATGGACTCAAACCCGTGCAGCGTCGTATTCTCCATGCGATGAAGGTTGTCGACGATGGACGTTACAACAAGGTGGCCAATATCGTGGGTCAGACGATGCAGTATCACCCCCATGGAGATGCCTCGATCAAGGATGCAATGGTGCAGATCGGGCAGAAGAATCTGTTGATCGACTGCCAAGGAAACTGGGGAAATATCCTCACGGGTGACGACGCAGCGGCTGGACGTTACATCGAGGCTCGATTATCGAAATTCGCTCTGGATGTGGTATTTAACCGCAAAACTACGGAATGGATGTTGTCGTACGATGGACGCAAGGAGGAGCCTGTGACATTGCCTATAAAGTTTCCGCTGTTGTTGGCACAAGGGGCCGATGGAATCGCTGTGGGTTTGGCCTCGAAGATCTTGCCGCACAACTTCGTGGAGCTTATAGATGCCTCGATCTCGCACCTCAGAGGCGAAAGTTTCGAACTCTATCCCGACTTCCAGACGGGAGGTTTGATGGATGTGGGGCGATATAACGATGGTCTGAGAGGTGGAGCGGTCAAGGTGCGTGCCAAGATCTCGAAGATCGACAAACGTACATTGGCGATCACCGAAATACCATACAACACAACTACGGAGTCGATCAAAGATTCGATCATCAAGGCCAACGAAAAGGGGAAGATCAAGATCAAAAAGGTGGATGATAACACTGCCGAAAAGGTCGAGATTATTGTCCAAGTGGCCAACGATGAGTCTAGCGATAGAACCATCGACGCGCTCTACGCCTTTACCGATTGCGAGGTCTCTATCTCGCCCAACTCGTGCGTTATATGTGACAATAAACCCCTCTTTTTGGGTGTCACAGAGATACTTAGACGCTCGGCCGACAACACCAAAAGTTTGTTGGGTATGGAGCTGCGCATAAAGCTCGGAGAGTTGAACGCGGCTTGGCATGCAGCATCGTTGGAGAGGATCTTTATCGAAAATAAATTATATCAGCTAATCGAGGGTTGTCGTTCGCGCGATGAGGCCTACACAGCCGTTGATGGAGGGTTGGAGCCCTTCAAAAAGTTGCTGCGTCGCGAGGTTACCCAAGAGGATGTGCAGCGACTCACGGAGTTGAAGTTCATACGTATCTCGCGTTTCGACACCGAGAAGGCCGATAACGAGATCAAACATATCGAGGATGAGATCAAACAGACACAAGGGTGTTTGGATAACCTCACCGACTATACGATCGAATATTATCGACGCATCAAAGATAAATATGGAAAGGGCAAGGAGCGTCGCACAGAGATCCGAGAGTTCGACAATATCGAGGCTACGGCTGTGGCGGTGACCAATGCCAAACTCTATGTCGATAGAGCCGAAGGGTTCTTCGGCACAGGAAAGTCGATGAAGGATTGCGAATTTGTCTGCGACTGTTCGGATATAGACGATGTGATTGTTATGACCAAGGATGGACGCTATATCATCACCAAGGTGAGCGATAAAGCCTTCTTCGACAAGAATATATACTACATCGGGGTGTTTAAGCGCAACGATGATCGCACCATTTACAATATCCTCTACCGCGATGGCCGCATGGGTCCACTCATGATGAAGCGATGTGCCATAAAAGGTGTTACGCGAGACAAGGAGTACGACATAACCAAGGGTACGGCCAAGAGCGAATTGATCTACATCTCGGTTAACCCCAATGGCGAAGCGGAGGTGTTGAAGATCTACTTCAAACCGCGCCCAAGGCTCAAAAAACTGATCTCGGATCTCGATTTCTCGACCCTTGCGATCAAGGGTCGTCAGAGCCAAGGAAACCTATATACTCGCTACTCGATCCATAAAATTGTGGTCAAAGAGAGGGGTGTATCGACTTTGGGTGGACGCAATATATGGTACGACCCCGATGTTATGAAGCTCAATGCTGATGAACATGGAGTGTTGTTGGGTGAGTTCAAGGGTGACGATAAATTGGTTGTCTGGACTGCTAAGAACCAATACTACATCACGGGCTACGACATCATGCAGCACTTCCCCGACGACACAATCAAGGTGGAGAAATATGTGAGCGGTAGGGTCTATAACGTCTGTTACTTTGACCGAGTGCAACAATATTACTATATGAAGAGGTTCCAAGTGGAGTTGGGCGACAAGATCCAACAATTCTTGGGCGAGAGTGGCGAGGATGACTTTGTGTGTATGAGCTCTCATCGTGGGGCGAAGTTGCAGATCAGCTACCAAGGGGCGCACGCCTCGCGTCCTACGGACGAAGTTGAGGTTGCGGAGTTTGTGGGGGTTAAGAGCCATCGCGCCAAAGGTAAACGATTGTCGACCTATGATGTGGCATCGTTGAGCTTCATTGAGCCCGAGGGGGCGGAGGAGCCTATCGACGACGAAGAGTCGGCCGAGGGGGCAGATATTGAGCCAACGCAGGGTGGTGCGGATGTAGAGCTCACGATCCAGCGAAATAATATAGATGAGGAGTCGGATGGTGATTCGGAACAATTAATTCTTTTTTAGATTTTAAAGAGGAGGGGAATTTATGTTGATATTTTTGATCGGATATATGGGGTGCGGCAAGAGCACTATAGGACGTAAACTCAACCAACGTTTGGGTTGGAAGTTGGTCGACACGGATCGTATGATCGAGCAGAGCGAGGGGTGTACGGTGGCCAATATTTTTGACACCCACGGCGAGGAGTATTTTCGCGATCTGGAGCGAGGTGTGGTCAGCACGCTCTCTGCGCAGAGCGATAACTGTATCGTCTCTACGGGGGGGGGGCTTCCTGTGTGGGGC
>JBCQUO010000037.1:0-19039 GCA_047173955.1 Rikenellaceae bacterium | reverse complement strand
GAGATTTTTTGCTATTGAATTGAAAATATAGTGGTTCTATACTAAGATTTAATAGTGAAAAATATCGCTCCAAGAGTGCTTTTAAAAATATGGCAATAATTGTTTTACACTACTTATAGTGGTTCTATACTAAGATTAATAGTGAAAAATATCGCTCCAAGAGTGCTTTTAAAAATATGGCAATAATTGTTTTACACTACTTAAGTACCAACCGCTCAATGGCCGTTGGACTCCAATGGCGGTAAATGGGGTGCCGCGACGTAGCATTGTTTATGAACGATACAATATAAGAGGCAAAACAATGGCACTCACGGTTATTTATGACCCTTCTAATTATCACGACTATTGCTATGGGGATTGTGATAATAGCTCCATACGCCATGGCGGAAATCGAAATAGGCGACGAAGTTGTCCGACTTGGTATCTGCCTTATGAATATGTATCATATGACTATATGGGGGCTTCTAATAATTCCCCGATTTTATTTTTGGTTAATAAGTATCCATTTTTGCTTTTGCAAAAGTGGGCTGTGGTAGCTCCTACCGCCTATTTCTGCGAAAACAAAAAGGGGTGGTTAGTAACCGAAAAGTATTTGGGGGAATTATTAGAAGTCCCCATATGTCAAACCTGCAACGTTGGTTTTAGCTAGACACTTCTAATAACCCTGCAAGGATTCCCCACAGCGATGGAGTTTTCGGGGATTGATTTAACTACTACGCTGCCTGCTCCGATTACACAGTTGTCTCCAATTTCGACTCCGGGGAGCACTGACACTCCTGCCCCTATCCAGACGTTGTTGCCTATGGTGATGGCCTTGGCATACTCCAGACCCTTGTTGCGCTCCTCGGCATCGGTCGGGTGTGTAGCTGTGTAGAATCCACAATTTGGGGCTATAAAAACATTGTCGCCAAAGGTTACTTTTGCACCATCTAATATCACGAGGTTGTGGTTAGAGTAAAAATTCTCGCCAATCGAGATATTGTAGCCATAGTCGAACCATACGCTGGGCTCGATGGTGAATGTCTCGCCACAACCGCCCAATAGCTTGCGCATAATTTCGCCCCGCTCCTCACTCTGAGATGGTCTGAGATGGTTATAGTCATAGCATAGCTCTTTGCACGCTGTGCGCTCCTCAACTAACGTCACATCACCAGCATCGTATAGCTCGCCCTTTATCATTTTTTCTTTTTCAGTCATAATATTAAAGCTAGCAAACAAGCTTATATTTTGTTAATTAGGCTCTTCCAAAGATTAAAATCATCGTGATTTAAATTTCACGCTTTAGCGCGAAAATCGCTCGCGACACCAAACGGCACCAAAGCGCAAGGAGGACAAATCACAGCTTGCTGTGCGGCCGCCCGCTGTTAGGGCTGACCAGCCTCTGACCAGCCAAACAACCAAAGGCCTCTCAAGAGACCTTACTTCTTAGGGTACAATTGGTTATAGAGGTGGTTAACGACACCATCGGCCAGACCCACTTTGGGGACCATCACCTCATCTATCTTACACACCTTAGCCACGGTGATAAAGATCTTCATCGCAGGGACGATCACATCGGCACGATAGGGGTTGAGTCCCATATTTTTCATCCTCTGCTCGTCGGTCATATCGACAATATGGTCATAGAGGAGTTTGAGCTCCACATAACGGATCGACTCCTTATCTTTCTTATACAATATCTTATGCACCTTATTGATATTTCCTCCCGAGCCGATGATAGCCACAGGCTTGTGGATCAGGGCGACCTCTTTGAGCCACCTCTTAAAGTTCTGGTACTCATCCGAATCGACAGCGTTGCTTATGGAGCGCACAGTGCCCAGAGGGAACGATCGCGAGTCGACACGTTTGCGGTTACTATATATAGTCACCTCGGTGCTACCTCCTCCCACGTCGACATATAGGTAGCTCTCCGAGCGCCCCATGAGTCCTGCTATACCTCCAGCTTCGAAGATCGTTTCGGCCTCCTCGGTGCCCGATATGATCTCAATATCTATATTGCTCTTTTGGCGGATGTAGGCCACCACCTCTTCGCGGTTTTTGGCCTCACGCATAGCACTCGTGGCACATGCGCGATAGGCCTTGACGTTGAAGGTGTTCATCAGGTGGCGGAACGAAGCCATCGCCTCCATCAATTTGTTCTTCTTATCCTCCCCGATGTATCCTTGGGTAAAGACATCCTCTCCGAGGCGGATGGGCACACGTATGAAAGCGGCCCTCTTGAAGGTGACACTTCCGTTCTTCTCGATGTAACTGATTAGTAGCCTGATGGCATTTGAGCCAATGTCGATCGCAGCTAGGGTTTCTCTATTCATTTTTGGTTTTCGAAATATGTGTAGAGCTCTTCCTGACTGCGGCAGGGCTCTTCACTGTTAGTAATATAGGTATTTTCATAAGGTCTCGCTACCTCACGAGCCTTGACGTTGTCGCGCCACTGTATATCGAAATAATCTTTGATGCTTCGCTCAATCTTGTGGTCCAAGATTGGGATTCCCACCTCCACGCGTCGGTCGAGGTTACGGGTCATAAGGTCGGCACTGAGGATATAGGTCTGCGGCTTGCCACCATTGGCAAAGATCATCACACGTGCATGTTCCAAGAATTTGTCGACAATACTTCGCACCTCGATATTCTCGCTCAGCCCCTTGACTCCAGCTTGCAGACAACATGCGCCGCGGATAAGCAGGCGGATCTTCACCCCCACCTGCGATGCTTTGTATAGCAGCGCGATCATCTTCTCGTCGGTGAGGGAGTTGAACTTACCATAGAACTTAGCCTTCTTGCCCTTTTGAGCATTGCGGATCTCGACATTTAGGAGCTCCTCGATACGATCACGCATATTGTATGGCGTGACCATCAACATCTTGCATTTGGGGTGGAGATGTGTATTTTCGAGGAAGTCAAAGACCTTGCGTGCATCGCTGGCCACGGTTTGGTTGGCGGTGAGCACACCGAAATCACTATATATGGTTGCGGTCTTTTCGTTGAAGTTTCCAGTTCCCACATATGTATATCCGCGGATCACATTCCCCTCACGCCTCTCTATGAGGACCAATTTACTGTGAACCTTCAACATCGCTTGGGTCGGGATCACCTTCACCCCTCCCTCCTGCAAAATATCCGTATTGTCGATATTACGCTCCTCGTCGAAACGCGCTTTGAGCTCCACGAGCACATTGACCTGCTTGCCATTCTTCACCGCATTGAGCAGCGCATTGATAACTTTCGAGTGCGACGCTGTGCGATATAGAGTGATCGAGATGGTCTGGACCATAGGGTCGATGGCCGCCTCGCGCAACAAATCAATAAAGTGGGTAAAGGTGTGGTAGGGGTAGGCCAACAAAATATCCTGCTTCTTGATAACCCTCAGGATACTCTCAGAAGGGTCGATTAACGGGTGCAACATCGGCTTAGGGTTACGGCTCTCGAGGTCGGGACGCACCTTGGGGAAGCTCATTAGGTCGCGCATGAGGTGGTACCGCCCTCCCGAATCAATCTGGTCGGGCTGGGTGAAGCCCAACTTTTTGGAGATCGTTTCGAGCAGGTCGAGCGGCATCTCGCGATCGTGGACCATACGCACCGCACGCCCCCTCTCGCGTTGCGATATTCCTCGCTCCATCTTCTCGGTGAGGCTCATCGAGGCATCATCGTCGAGGGTCAACGATGCGTCGCGGATGATCTTAAAGACATGGGCCGAGATCGTATCGTAGCTAAACATAAAGAATATATCGTCCAAAAAGAGGCGGATAATATCATCCACAAAGATAATATCGGTACGTCCCTCGGCCGATGGCAATACCACAAAGCGTGGCGAGGCATCGCTCACGGGGATCTGGATCACCGCATAGCGTGTGGTTTTGAGCGAGCTCATCTTCACTGCCAGATAGGCCTGCGAGTCGGGCAAGAATGGTATAGCCACACGTTTGCGCAACACAATGGGAGCCAAACGCACACTCAACACCGAAAGGAAATACTCCCTACAGAAATTCAACTGCTCATCGGACAGGTCGGTTTGGTCCACAACAAATATCCCCTCACTCTCCATCTCGCCTATGATGTCGCGATATGTGTTGCGAAAGGCGTTCTGCGAGATCTCCATACGTTGGTTAATGAGCGGCAGCAGCTCCGAAGGTGTATATCCACCCGTCGTTTTGGCTTTATTGGTGCTCTTTGACGCAGCGTAATTAATCAAACGCGCATAACGCACCTTCACAAACTCATCTTGGTTGTTGGAAAAGATTCCCAAAAATCTTAGGCGTTGGACCAAAGGAACACTCGGATCCTGAGCCTCTTGGAGCACACGATCATTGAACTGGAGCCAACTGAGCTCACGGTTATAGGTTACATTATTATTATTACTTGCCATTGCGTTTATTATTATATTACGTATTTTACGTGAATAAAGATTTGAAACTAATTGTTTAAATATGTTTTGAGCGTCATTGCGGACTCCGAGCCTTTTTCGTCATTGCGGACTAGATCCGCAATCTCATTGTTGCGCTAGGGGTTGCGGCTCGGGGGCCGCAATGACGAAGATTGGTTTGTTATAGCGGTGGTTTATGCGAATTAAGGTTTGAATTCTCAAACCTTAATTCGCATGATTATATTATATATCTGTCAATTGTTTTAAAAAATTTTCGCGCGCAGAATCGACCCACCTCCGAAACTTGGCAGTGTCGCCCCGATAGTCGGGAATTGACTCGATTAGTCGAGCTATGTTATACTCCTCGCTTATCACCCCTCCCCCAGCACCTTGGGCATCGAGGGCATTTATCCGCTGCTCGAAGTGGGCGGGGATCATCATCGTGGGTTTGCCCAGATAGATCGCCTCGCAGACCGACTCAAACCCAGCTGTGGTGATGTAGCCCTTGCATCGCTCCATATATCTTAGGAACTCCACATCGTCTATGCGGTGCAGCCACAACCCAGCCATATGTTCCACCACCGTGGGAGCGTCGCGCTTGTCCCAAAAGAGATGCACATCGCAACTATCTGGGGCGGACTCTTTCCACGCCACAACCTCGTCCAAGTAGGCTGGATTGAGCATATACCCCAATATATAGTCATCGGCGTGAGGCTTCAGATCGACGATTTCGCTACGCAGAAGCGGTGGCACAACCCATAGTTTTTTGCCTTCACAGGGCTCCATCTCATACATCGAGAGGATCAAAATCTTTTTGGAACCACGTGCGCAGAAGCTATTATTGAGCCTTAGCAACCGCTGCCCCTTGTCCGATTTCGAGCGGTGCGCAAAGTGAGGATGGTCGACAATGAATTGGTGAGCAAGGGTTATAATTGGACTCTTTACGGAGTGGAACATATGGGTGAAGCCCATCAAGAACTCATAGAAATTAATCACCACATCGGCCCTCGAGTCGCGGATCTCTTGGGCGATAAGTTTCATGCTCCTGAGCCACAAGCGGATCTTCGAGGGGGCGATATTCGACAACACCGTACCAAACATATCACCATCCTTCCCCCCCTTGCCATAGTCGATAGATGGGGAGTCGAACTTAACCACTGGGGCCCCGATCTTGGCACTAAAGAAAGATGGGATCTCTCTGTTCGAACAGCGACCCACCAACACCTTGACCACTTCGTGGCCGTGCTCGCGAAGTAGCTGGCTCAACGATATAGCTTGAGTGAGGTGGCCTCGCCCCTCACCCTGCACAACAAATATATATCTCATACGACCTAGAATTTTATGTGAATTAAGGATTGAATAATTTTCGCCTTTTTTTATAACTTTTTATATTTTACCCCACCCCTAAATCCCCTCCCAAGGGTGGGGACTTAGTCGCAAAACTAAGGTTTTGCTCCCTTAAGTGGTGCGAATCAAGGTTTGAATTCTCAAACCTTAATTCGCATATATTATAGGTGATTCTCCTCCTTGCTCTTTTTGTGCTCCTTCACGCGAGCTATCAGATCCGATGGCTTCTCGTGGAAGTACAACTCCCAATTGCCATCGTGATCTTGGGTGAGGGCCGACAGCGACTCTACCCAATCCCCCGAATTGAGGTAGGTGATACCATTCATCTCCGAAATTTCGGGGTGGTGGATATGTCCACAAATAACCCCATCGCACCCCTTCGACCGGGCCAACTCGGTGATCTTATCTTCGTAATCGCTAATGTATGACACCGACGCTTTGACCTTATGTTTGATCTTACGCGCCACAGATTCATAGGGCAAACCCTTGCGTATGCGGCGATAGTTATGGATCTTGTTGTACCACAGCAGCACAGAGTAGCCGATGTCGCCCAGCTTGGCCAGCCAACTAAACGTAGCGGTCACCTTGTCGAAGATATCGCCATGGTGAACATGGTACTTTTTGCCGAAACTCTCGTAGACCAGATCCTCCACCACAGAGATATTTAGGAACTTGATAGGGATCAACCTCTCCAAAAAATCATCGTGGTTACCCTTTACATATATAACTTTGGTGGTGGTTGGCAGATCGAGGATCGCCGATATGAAGTTGGTGTGGCGGCGTTTCCACTTCTGCTTGGAGCCACGCATAATAGCCCAACCATCAATAATATCGCCACACAAGATCAATGTATCGCAGCTATTTTGTTTGATAAAACGCGTCGCCTCCTTTGTCGCCGACCACTTAGATCCCAAATGGACATCCGAGATTACGATTGTTTTATACTTTGCAGCTTTGACTTCATCAACCTCCTGACCTCCACCCATATGGGTCATATCTTTTTCACTCTTCATACTTTTACAAAACCATTTGGTAGGTTTGCAAAGATAGATAACACCTTGACGATTATACCATCCGAGGTGTTATATTATCGTTAAAAAACCACCTTTCACAAATTACTGGAAGTACTAATTTTAGAATCTGTTTAAATTTCTCTCATCTATTTTGCTAAAGATATGAAAAAAATTTGAGCTATTTACATTCTGCCACACATTTACCTATTTTTTGTCGCTAAGGGGCATAAAAAGATCCGATACTACCCCACCACATCCCACATTTGGGAGAAAAACGGGTTAAAAATAATTTATTGCAAACAACAAACAATCTACATTTCGTATAAAAAATGTCGACAAACTAGCCATTATATCGATTGAAAATAGCGATTGAAGCCCCCCTTAGTTACCTTTGATTTGTTGACCAATAATAACATAATGTTTTTTTGTAGAAAAATATTCCATAAAAGCATTGTTTTATTGCAAACATTTTCTAATTTTGCATTGTCAAAATCAAAAATAAGATTTTGAGGCGCGAAAGTGTTAAAATCATATCCTAAGAACAGAAATCTGGTAAATTTCAAATACACCTAGGAGATGAATAGCACTCTCATTTGAGATGATATATTATATAGTAATATAAATCAAGTGTGGGGTATTGTTTATTATGGTGTATGGCTGCCAGAGCCTCTGTTCATTTAAACACTCGCCCCACACTTTTTTTTTAAAAATTCCACCCATAACTTTAGCTTACAGATAATACCAAGCTACCTTCCACACCGAAAGGGGCTAAATTATCGTGACTAAACATATACAATCAAGAGTGGATCGGGGGTAATTTCTGCACTCCCCGATATACAAAAAAACATTGTGCTCACACAAAAAATTGGCCTCCTCTTTCCCACCCTACTAACTATAGTTTCCGGGGAAAGAGGAGACCAATATAATTTAACTCACGTGTGGTCGATCGCATAGAGGAGGAGGGGCAAAATAGCTATTCTACCTCCATTAGTTCTCTGCGGAAAGACGCAACGAAAAATCAAAATAAAGCAAATCTTCAGAATTGCTCATATTTGAATTTCGAGGGTAGCGTTAAGGGGGGCCATTGCAAAACATTAGTTTACCCCCCCTTTTTAATCACACAGCTTACAACGAATAACCAGACTCAAAAAGGTTAAGTAGGTTCACATCCGTAGCAGCCTTCTCGGCCAAAGATGAATCCTTGCTAATAGCGCTATTGAGCTGCGAGGCAGATGTTTTAACCTCGCCCTCTTGCGATGCGATAACCGCACGCAAGTAATCTGCGTCGGCACTGTTATCCGAAGCGATAGCTGTTTTAGCTGTTCTATAATCGCCTGTCATTGTAGCAGCTACAGCTTGGTTGTAGCCCGAGAATGTAGTAGCTCCCGTCTCATAGTCACCTTGTGCTGCATCGAGAGCCGCGCGTGTCTCTGCGTCCGCACCTCTTGCATATGTTCTAGCCTCGTCAACATCGTCCTGCATAAGGTACGACAAAGCTAGATTCTTGCTCACCTCCGATGGCTGTGCTCCACTGCTTGCTGCCGATCTGAATGCCTCGATAGCCTCCTGAGACTTGCCCTGCTTAGCATATACAACACCTAGGTTGTTGTAAGCCGTACCATCGTTATACTTAGCCGAAGCGTACTCCAAAAGCTCAGCTTTGGTATCTAGGTCAACAGAGTCGTTGTTAGTGATGTGCAGGATCTCCAAAAGAGTTAGATCATCGTAGCTCTTCGAGTTCACCAAAGCGAGCATCTCCTCGTCGCTCTTACCCACCAAATCAACACTGTTTACCATCTGCGTGCGACGCAACTGAGGCAAGATCTCGGTCTTTAGCGATGTGAATACAGCCGACATATTTTTGATCTCTCCCTCGCGCTTAGTCGATGAGCTGTATAGGCTCAACACCTGCAAGATTAGGTTTTTGTCCTCTATATCTGAGTTCTGGACAAGCTCCTTAAAACCTTCCCAATCCTCACCATAGGCCGCAGCGTCGATATCGAGATTGTACTCCTTGAGGAGCTTCTCCATCGTCTCGCGTCCAGACTCCGAACGTGATCTCGACAATTTATCGTTGAAAGTCTCGGGACCATCAGGAGAAGCGTAGCCCTGAGCCGAAAGTTTTTGCGTAGCGCGATCATTTTGGCTGTGTGCATCTACCGACGACACGAAAGTCTCAACACCCTCGCTCTTCGATGCGTTGGCAGCCACCTGTGAGCTGCTGATAGCATACAACAGATCAGCCTTCTCCACCGAGTTTGTCACACGTTGGTAGTTGTTGGCCATCATAGATATAATTTGCTCCTGCTTGAAATCTTGCTGTAGAGTGTTCACACCCTTTGCGATCTCGTAGCCACAAGCCGCAAGGATAGCACGTGCCTCGGCCGAAGATGGATCAGACTCCAAGATCTCCTTCTCGCTGCTCGAGATTGCCGCACCTGTGTTGACATTAATCAACTCAAACTCATCCTTACACTTCACCTCTACGCGAAGTTGTAGGGAGCTCATGCGCATCGCTGGAATGTAATCGAAAACCACCATCTCGGTAGCTCCATCAGTGATAACCTTGTAGTTATCCTCAACTTTAGATCCTTGGTAGAAGAATGGTGTACCAACAACCTCACCTCCCTCATAAACGATAACTGGGGTAACTTTAGCGATAGCCTTCTCATTGAAATAGCCCGATGGGAAAGAGATCGAGAAAGTTGCGCGAACCTTTCCATTGTTGAGCGTGAGCACTTCGGGAGTGCAGTTAACCTCTACTAAGTCTAGGTTCTTAGCCATCTTCTTGAAGCAGTTACACCCCGATAGCGTCATCGCAACAACCGCAAGTGTAAATCCTAATTTAAAAAAATTTTTCATGGGTACAAAATAGTTATTTAATGTATTAAATGTTCTTTTAGCAAAGATAACGATTTATATTTGAGATAAAAACTAAATCACCACTAAAAAGAGAAAATTTAATGATGAATGGTGAATGATGAATGGCTATCTACATATACGTCATTGCGGCCTCCGAGCCGCAATCCCTAACGGAATATTACATTGAGATTGCGGATCAAGTCCGCAATGACGGTTGAGTGCCAATTCACCATTCATCATTCACCATTGATCATTCATCATTTATCATTATTTTTCACCTCGCTTTGGGGGTGGGGCCGCGAGGTGGTTTCCCCCAACGGGGGAATAATATGAAATGAGTGCCATGGACCGAAAGTTTACTTTCAAGGTCCATGACACTCATTTTATATTAAATTTCACGCTTTAGCGAGAAAACGGCTCGCGGCCACAACACACAAAAGCGCGCGGAAAATAGATCACAGCTTGCTGTGCGCCCGCCGGCGTGAGGCAGTCCAGCCTCTTAAAAGGTTCTTAAAAAACCGAAGAGAATTAGTCACGTGGGCGGCGCTCGCGGCGATCCTCACGAGGTTTTCTCTCTCTCTCGACCCAGCCTTCTGGCTTTGGCAACAATGCCTTGCGAGACAATTTGAGCTTGCTAGTCTTAGCGTCGAAACCGATCAACTTAACCTCGATCTTGTCTCCCTCCTTAAGTCCAGTCTCCTCCATAGTCTCGAATCTCTTGTAGTCGATCTCTGAGATGTGAAGAAGAGCATCCTTTCCGGGCATGATCTCTACGAAAGCACCGAACGCTACCACCGAACGGATGGTACCATTATACACCTCACCCACCTCTGGGATAGCAACGATAGATTTGATACGAGCCAATGCAGCGTCGATATACTCTTTGTTGATTCCGAAGATGTCGATAAGACCCTTGTTGTCAGCCTCTGTGATTGTGATTGTTGTGTTTGTAGTCTTTTGGATATCTTGGATGATCTTACCACCGGGGCCGATCACCGCACCAATCATATCTTGAGGGATTGTCATCTGTACCAAACGTGGGACGAATGGACGGTAATCCTCGCGTGGAGCCTCGATACAACCTGTGATCTTACCCAAGATGTGAAGACGACCTACGCGAGCTTGCTCCAAAGCGGCAGCCAACACCTCGTACGACAATCCATCAACCTTGATATCCATCTGCGTAGCTGTGATACCCTCAGTTGTACCTGTAACCTTGAAGTCCATATCTCCCAAGTGATCCTCGTCGCCCAAGATATCTGACAATACAGCCCACTTACCTGACTTAGAGTCAGAGATAAGACCCATTGCGATACCCGACACTGGACGTTTGATTTGAACACCTGCATCCATCAAAGCCAATGTTCCTGCACATACAGTTGCCATCGAAGATGAACCGTTTGACTCCAAGATATCCGAAACAACACGGATTGCGTATGGGTTCTCGGCAGGGATCATAGATTTAAGACCTCTCCACGCCAAGTGACCGTGACCGATCTCGCGACGGCTAAGTCCGCGTGCTGCACGAGCGTCACCCGTAGAGAATGGAGGGAAGTTGTAGTGAAGAACAAATTTCTCTGTTCCTTGAACCAAAACCTCATCTTTCATCTTCTCGTCGAGCTTGGTACCCAACGTAACGGTTGTCAACGACTGAGTCTCACCACGAGTAAATACAGCCGATCCGTGTGCAGCTGGCAAGTAACCAACCTCGCAACAGATAGGACGGATCTCGTCTGTCTTGCGACCATCCAAACGCTGACCCTTGTCGAGGATCATATTGCGCATAGCCATCTTCAAAACATCGTCGTGGAAATATTTCTTGATAAGGGTCAACTTCTCTGAAGTGAGCTCCTCTTCCGAGTATGTAGCGATGTAGTCCGCCTCCAAAGTCTCGAAAGCCTCTGCACGCTCATGCTTCTTTGTGCCACTTGTAGCGATCTCAAAAGCCTTGTCGTATAGCTTCGAGATAACCTCTTGGCGCAACTCCTCGTCGTTTGTCTCGTGGCAATATGTACGCTTCACATCTTTGCCCAACTCCTTCGAGAGCTCCATTTGAACCTCGCAGTGCTTTTTGATCTCGTCGTGCGCGAACTTGATAGCTCCGAGCATCACCTCCTCGCTCACCTCCGACATCTCACCCTCGACCATAAGGATATTGTCGATAGTACCACCGACCATGATGTCAAGATCCACAGACTCCATTTGCGAGAATGTAGGGTTGATAACATACTCACCTCCGATACGTGCTACGCGCACCTCCGAGATTGGGCCGTTGAATGGGATGTCCGACACAGCCAAGGCAGCCGAAGCAGCCAATCCAGCCAATGCGTCGGGTTGAATATCTTTATCTGCCGAGATTAGGTTCACAGTGACAAAAACCTCTGCGTGGTAATCGGCAGGGAAGAGTGGGCGCAAAGCGCGGTCGATGAGACGAGATACCAAGATCTCTGCATCTCCTGCACGTCCTTCGCGTTTCATAAATCCACCGGGGAAACGACCGCACGAAGCGTATTTCTCCTTATACTCCACCGAAAGCGGCATAAAATCGACATCTGGTTTGGCATCCTTAGCGGCAACAACTGTAGCAAGCAACATTGTGTCGCCTTGCTTAATCACGACCGAACCATCAGCTTGCTTAGCCAACTTACCAGTCTCGATCATAATCTCACGCCCGTCAGCGAGTGTAATATACTTCTGAACGGGGTTGAATAACTTCATTTCTTCCATAAATTGTTTATATAATTTCGTTTCTCTCGTCTTTCATCCAAATCTTCTTAACAAGAAAAATAGGGCTGAGGCTCATGAGAACCTCATACCCTATACTCTCTTAAGATAGACTTTACTTACGTAGACCCAACTCTTTGAGGATCGCACGGTAACGGTCAATCTCGTTTACCTTCAAATACTCCAACATGCTACGACGCTTTCCTACCAACGTCAACAATGCGCGTTGTGTACCGAAGTCATGACGGTTCTTCTTAAGGTGACCAGTAAGGTGGCTGATACGGTATGAGAACAATGCGATTTGGCTCTCAGGTGAACCAGTGTCGGTGTTAGACTTTCCGTACTTACCAAAAATCTCTTGCTTTTTTTCTGCTGTTAAATAAGCCATTGATATATAATTTTTTAAATTCCACTCTACGACGCATAACCTTACTGGAGCTATTACGCCAGAGCGTGACGCAAAGGTACAAATAAAACTCTAAGAAACAATACATAAAGAGGAAAATATAGAGCCAAAAGATGGTATTTGATTATAAATTTTACTACCTTTGTGGCAAATTAGTTGAATTTTATGGCAAAATGTACCCTTAACACAATATTAACCTTCGTTGCGGCACTCATACTCTTGTCGTGTTCGACTCCACAAAAAGAGTATCAACAGATCAAAAATGTGCCGATGTTGGGCACAACTCTCAATATCATAGCCGACATCCATGCCGACTCACTCACTGCGCTGTTGGATGCCGCTATGGAGATCGACCGCGATATGAAGGCCCAGATGTCGATCTTCGACTCCACGTCGTTGGTGAGCCAAATCAACCGCTCGCAGAGTGACTCTTTGACCTCGGAGATGATCCGCAACATACAACTCGCTGACTCTATCAGCCGCCTGTCGGGAGGGGCCTACGACATCACCGTGATGCCGCTTGTCGAGGCGTGGGGCTTTGCTCGCAAAGAGGCGCTCAAGGATCCCAACATAGATTCTCTGTTGGAGTTCGTGGGGTACCAAAAGATCTCGATCAGCCCCGAGGGTCGACTCGTCAAGGAGGACCCTCGCATGAAGCTCGACTTCAACTCTATAGCCAAAGGGTACACGGTCGATAAGTTGGCTCAAAGAGTAGCCCAAATGGGGGCCAAAAACTTCCTCGTCGACATCGGAGGCGAGATCAATAGCCGAGGTATCAACAGCCGAGGGGTAGGGTGGACAATAGGTGTTGAGAGCCCCATAGATGGCAATATGACCGATGGCGATTACCTCCAAAAGGCGATCACCATAGATCCCCAAAGCTCAATGCGCGCAATGGCCACTTCGGGTAACTATAGACGATTCTATCTATCGGACAAAGGCGAAAAGATCGCCCACACCATAGACCCCCGAACAGGACGCAGCCACACCTCCAAACTCCTTTCGGCCACGGTGATCGCCTCGTCGTGCGCCTTGGCCGATGGATTGGCCACGATGTTTTTGGCCGTGGGGTCCGACTCAGCCGTGGAGCTATCGAAAACAATAGAGGGCGTGGAGGTATACTTTATCTTCGCTGGTGAAGATGGAGCAGAATATGAAGAGTATATGTCGGAGGGTATGACCCAGATGATAAATAAGTAAGAGGAAAAGAAGAAACGGTAAAAAGATGAAAAGAGCGCTTTTTTTATATAACAAGAATGCAGGGAGAGGAAAGGCCGAAAAGCAGGCCAAGGAGATCGCTCAGATATTGACCGATGGTGGATACGACACCACCTTCGAGGCGTTGGACTTCAAACGCGACCAGATCGCGGAGTGTGGCGAGGAGGTTGACCTAGTGGTGGTTGCAGGAGGTGATGGATCGGTGAACTATGTGGTTAACCTAATCAAGCAGAGCGGATCGAAGGCAGCCATCGGAATTATCCCCGCAGGCACAGCCAACGACTTCGCATATGCGTTGGGGATGCAGCGCAACCCACTCAAGGCGGCCCGACAAATCGCTTCGGGAGTCGACGACAATGTAGATTGCGGATATGTCAATGGTTTGTACTTTGTCAATATATTTAGCTTCGGACTCTTCACCACAACGTCGCAGCGCACCCCCGACTCGCAGAAACGAACCATCGGCAAGTTCGCCTACATTATCGAGGGTGTCAAAGAGTTGGAACGAATACACAATATGGAGCTTCGCATAAATGCCGACAACGAAAGTTTTACCATTAACGCCCTTATGACCCTTGTGCTCAATGGGCGCACGGCAGGTGGATTTAGATTGGCGCGCAACGCAAGTGTCACGGATGGATGTCTGGATTGTTTGATCCTCGAGAATCGCACCTTCATGGGGTCGCTGATCGCTGCGTTCAGATACCTTTTGGGCGGAAACCCCAAAGCTATAAGACACATTAAGGCCCGAAATATACAGATCCTATCGTCGGAGAATGAACCCACGGATGCCGATGGACAGCGTGGCGTAGATTTCCCTCTCAACATAGAGTGCCTCGCGCGCGAGCTAAAGGTAATAATACCGAGCAAAACTTTGTAACCAATTATATACCACTAAAATATGCAACCTCAAAAAATAGTTTCATCGACCACCGCCCTGCGCAAGATCTCGATCTCGAAGATCAAGAAGGAGATGAGCGACGTGAGCTTCCTCTCCAACGACATGGTTATCACCAATATAACCTCCGAGACAAATTACACCCTCACCCAGCCCGTGGCCTTCAATGGCTTCTCGGCAATCATCATGATGTGTGGCGAGGCGAAGGTGCTCATCGACCTCAAAGAGTATAGCGTCAAACCACGTGACATCGTTGTCTTCTCGCCCCAAACAACAATCAAAACCGTGAGCTGCACCACCAATGCCGCCGCTTACCTCATATCCTTCTCGCGCACATTCATAGATGATCTGCAAATCGACCTCTCGACAACCCTTCCTCTATATATGCGCTTTGGGAAGAACCCCGTTCTGCACCTCAACCAAGATGATGTCGACGAGATACGCCAACTCTTTAGACTCATCAAAACAATGCTTAAGAGCAATAAGGAGAAGTATCGTACCGAGATCATCAAGACCCTTTTCACGACGATGTTCTACATCCTCACGGAGCTCAACAACCGCGATGGTGAGGACCATGGTAAAAAAGGGCGCTGCGAAGTGATCTTCGAGGAGTTCCTCGACCTGCTCCAAAAACATAGCCGTAGCGAACGAAACGTTAAGTTCTATGCCGATAAGCTCAATATCTCGACCAAGTACCTCTCGGCCGTGGTCAAGGATGTGAGTGGTAAAACAGCCGCTAAGTGGATCGACGAGTCGGTAATCCTCGAGGCCAAAACCCTACTCATATACTCGGGTCTGAGCATCCAAGAGATCGCTAACCACCTCAACTTCTCAACCCAGTCATTCTTCGGTAAATACTTTAAACAACATACAGGCACCTCCCCCTCACGCTTCAAACGCAAAGGATAAATAATGAATGATAAATGATCAATGGTGAATGATAAATGATAAATGGTGAATGGCAATCTGCATATACGTCATTGCGGCCCCCGAGCCGCAATCCCTAACGCAACATTTAATAACCGAGGTGGAGATTGCGGCTCGAAGGCCGCAATGACGCTAAGGAGTTAGGAGTTAGTCATTCACCATTTATCATTGACCATTGATCATTAATCATTCACCATTCACCATTATTTTCACCCTCGCTTCTGTGTGGTGGGGCCGCGAGGGGTTTCCCCCATAGGGGGAATAATATGAAAGAAGTGGATACTGAACCGAAAGCTCGCTTTCGAGGACAGTATCCACTTCTTTTATATTAAATTTCACGCTTTAGCGCGAAAACAGCTCGCGGCCGCAACACAAAAGCGCAAGGAGGACAAATCACAGCTTGCTGTGCGCCCGCCGGCGTTAGGTAGTCCAGCCTCTGACAAAGGCCGATAAAAACTACAAAGTAGACTTCGACTCCAAAGTCACCTCGGTGCTCACCTTACGGATTAGTCCTTGGAGCACGGCACCGGGACCTAGTTCTGTGAACTCTGTCACGCCATCGGCGATCATGTTTTGGGCTATGTATGTCCAACGCACGGGGGCTGTGAGCTGAGCTATAAGGTTCTCTTTGATAGTCGCAGCATCGGTATATGGCTTAGCGTCTACGTTTTGGTAGATTGGGCATGTTGGTGTAGCGAATGGGGCCTCAGCGATTGCTTGGGCTAGCTCTTCGCGCGCTGGGGCCATGAGTGGAGAGTGGAAAGCGCCACCCACAGGAAGACGTAGGGCGCGACGAGCGCCAGCCTCTTTAGCCGCTACGCAAGCAGCCTCCACAGCCTCTACGGCTCCCGAGATCACGAGTTGTCCGGGGCAGTTATAGTTAGCCGCCACAACAACACCTTCTGTCTCGGCGCAGATCTTCTCTACCACGTCGTCGGCTAGACCCAACACAGCGGCCATTGTTCCGGGAACGGCATCGCAAGCGGCCTGCATAGCTTGAGCACGCTTCGACACGAGTGTCAATCCATCTTCGAACGATAATACACCTGCGACAACGAGGGCCGAGAACTCACCCAATGAGTGTCCTGCAACTGCGTCGGGCACCACGCCCAATGCTTTGGCCATAATCACCGAGTGGAGGAATACAGCAGGCTGAGTTACGTTTGTCTGTTTGAGCTGTTCGTCGGTTCCTGCGAACATGATATCTGTGATACGAAATCCTAGAACTTCGTTTGCTCTCTCAAAGAGTGCTTTTGCCTCTGCGTTGTTGTCGTAGAGGTCTTTACCCATACCGATGGCTTGTGCGCCTTGGCCGGGAAAAACATAAGCGTGTTTCATCTTTTTACCTTTTTTATTGGTTTTTTATGCCGCAAATATAGTGTTTTTTTCTCAGACACAAAATTTGAGCTCTATTTATTTGGTCCAAAGTGGCAATAGATACCTACGGAAGAGCTCGCTGACCGCAATTGAGATGATAAATACAACGATCGGAAATATACCTATATATATATCGGCCCACACTGTCCTAACCATATATCCACAAATGGGGAGCAACATACGAATCACCGCTATGTGAAAGATGTAGATATAGAGTGAATCTTTGCGACCGATCTTCGAGAAGATATTGTCGCGACGTTGGGGGATCTTCATAAAGAGGATAAGTAGCGAGGTGGCCAACATAGGGGTCGTCACAAAGAAATCTCCGCGCGTGCGGAGTCCCACTGAGGTGTGCACCCACAACTCACTAGCCGAGAGGAGCACGAGGGCAAGAGTTACGAATATGGCCGCTCTGCGAGAGATCTTTTCGATCCTCTCCCTTTTAGTTTTGAGGTATGCCCCCAGCATAAAGTATGGCAGGGCAGCGAAGAAGAAGTTGCGCGTGAGCTCTATGGGCATCGAGTGGTTGTGCCCTATGAGGAATGAGTATCGCCCGAGGAGCACGCTCAGCAGAAGCAGAAATGGAATAGTTATAAACAATTTGTTGATAACTCCCTTTCGATTGGCATATCTTAATATCCCGAGGAGGTAGATGTAGGCAAAGAGGTACCATAGGTGGACCCCAAAAGGGGGGAGGTTGTAGAAGACAAATCTACTCAGCGCATTCTTATTGAACCCCTCGACCCCAAAACTAAAGAGGTGGATGATAATATATATAGCGCTGCTCCATAGCGTGATCCGCCACACCTTGGAGAGGGTCGAACGCAGGCGGCCGCCCATCGTCTCGCGGTCGGGGGTATAGATAAAAAATCCCGAGATCATAAAGAAACATGGTACCGCCACTTTGTTGAGAGATGTCAACCACCCTGTCCACGTAGCTCCATAGTCGAAGGTTGGCGAGGGGGCCGTGTGGACCGTGATGACCAGAAATGCACATAGCAGCTTGAGCGAATCTATGGCGTAATCTCTACTTTGAATCTTCTCCATCAATAATGCAAATTTAAGTTTATTCTATATCACGCCCGAGGACTGCCCTGCGCGGGCAGCGGCGGAGAGATCTCCGCGGATCCAAGAAAAACTGCGTTTTTCTATTCCAGCACGAGATGGCATCATTGACAATTAAACATTGACCATTAACCATTTATCATTAAAACCACTCACCTTATCGAGTACCCCTTCAGCTCCTTGGTGAGCAGCTTCTCCTTGCCCCCCACAAAGCGGTTGACCAGAGCGTGAAACTCCGCCGAGTGGTTGAAGTGCACCGTGTGACACAGCTCATGGACGATAACGAAGTCTATGAGGTGGCGAGGGAGGGTCATCAGGTATAGGCTCAGCGACAGGTTCCCCTGCGACGAGCACGACCCCCACTTCGTCTGCGTTGGACGCATTGTGAGGCGGTTATACTTCATCCCCATGATCCGCGAGATCTCTTCGACCCTAGCAGGGAGATACTCCCGAGCCTTACTACGTAGCTCCTCGACATTGTGCGTCACCGCTGGAGGGTTCTTCTCCCTGCGCGCTTTGAGCCTCTGCTGCGCCGCTAGGACCCAATCCACACGCTGCTCCATACACTCCAGAGCCCTTTTGGTCGAGATCGTTTTGGGGTAAGAAAGACGCACGGTGCCCGAGACGAGCACCGTGATTGACAGACGACGTGCACGAGAAGTTTGGTTGAGGAGGATCTCGCCTAGGCGAGGATCTATATATCTCTGTGGTGCCATCTCTCTACGTCTGGTTTTTCTTTATTTAAAATTAGTACTGGTGCGTTAACTTTTTAATTTTATTCATAACACACTGATATTATTGCATTTACAAGCGTTCTTTGATTTTTTGATTTGAAATGGTTT
>JBCQUO010000036.1:0-19308 GCA_047173955.1 Rikenellaceae bacterium | reverse complement strand
GTCACCCTTTTCAGTGAACCAAATATTATCCTTGCGCAACAAATCATCCTGTGCCAGCAATCCATCGTAGTGGGTCGTAACCAAAAGCTGTGCGTGGGTAGACTCCTGTAAAAAAGTCTCGATTATATGCTCCACCAACTTAGGGTGCAATGACGACTCAATCTCGTCAATGGCGATAAATGAGTTGTTCGCAACAGCATCTTGAACATACTTTGCAATATCGAGCGTGCGGATTGTACCACGTGATTCACAATCCACAGGTAAATCGTAGTTGTGTACATTTCCTTCAGCATCTTTGGTCTTGTGTTGGAATGTGACGTTGTCCTTATCGTCATAACCAATATTAGAGATGTTGAAGTCGGCAGCCTTGAGGTATTTCAAAACATAATCCCGCTTACTACTCTCCTTGACGCTATCTACACCTATCCACCCATATAAAGTTATCGCCTCTGATGTTTGAACCTCCTGCTTGGAGAAGTAATTAGTGGCGCACTCCAACTCCGCAATCTTCACATTTACTTGCATATATGCCGCAAACACCGACATATTTGGCAAGCACTTTATTGAGATCTCCTCCTTGGCAATATTGGCAACCTTGATCTTGTTACCGAACGTAACCTTTGATATTCCATCCTCCGTACTTCGGCTAAATATAGAAGTTGGTTGTTGGCTCGTGTAGTAGACCAAACTTTCACTCTCTATATAATTTTCATTCAAAGACAACGTATATACAAACTTCGTAAACTCTGCTCCATTCAATGGCGCATAGAACATGATCGAAAACTCAGAAGCCTCACCTCGGCTACTATCATCGAGCAAGAATGGTTTCACCTCAATCTTGTCGCTCTTAGTCTGCTGAACTTTAACTAACAGCTCCTTGATATAGTTGTAAGCTCTCACAAAGTTACTTTTACCCGAAGCATTCGCACCATATATAACACCAAATTTAAGCAGCTTCACATCTGGAGCAACCTCCACAACGTGATACGACTCTAATTCGGTGCTTTTATCCGCCTCAAAGCTGAATGTTGCCTCTTCTCTAAAAGAGAGTATATTTCTAAATTTAATCTCCGCAATCATAGTGATATTATTGTTTAATGCAAAGTTAGAAATAAAAATCCACAAAACAAATATTTAGTTTGATAAAAATACAGAGTTTATGCAATTTATCAAGGTAAAATAAATTAGTCGTAATATTTTGCAGATATAAATATTATCTCTATCTTTGCAATAACAACGACTAAGGAGCGTGCAAACGCCTGAAATTTGGGGTGCAAAAACCGTGTTCCTTTCGTGGGAGATTGTTAAGAATTTATTTTCAAGATATTGTGTTTTAAGGGTTTAAGGATGCCGTTCGTTCCCCCTACACACCGCCAAAAGCCTTGATAATCGCTTGATTATCAAGGCTTTTTTGTATTATGTGTTGCAAATCACTTTGAGAGGTGGTTGTATATGTCGTCGACAACAGCCATCTGTGATTCAGAGAATTTTCGCGCAAAGAGCATCGGAGAGTTCAGTAGCTCCGCGGTGTCTTGGTTTTGCCATGTGTAGGGCGAGCCGCGCTGCCAATCTATAGCGCGCATGTTTCCCACCTGTGGATCCTCGTAGCAATATACATTTGCCATATGCGCGGAGTTCCACAGCAGCGTCTGGGCGAATATCTCATCGGGGCATAGGGTCCTCTTGAAACGTCGCATGACCCACTCTTTTTGGGCGATGAACTCCTTGCACAGAGGCTCGGTGATCGAGATCCAGTTACTTCCCTTCTTGAAAACAACGCCGCCGTTGGGTCGTCTATATCGCGATACCTTTTGGAGAGCCAAAAAGATATTGCGGCAGAGGGATTTTATGGTGTAACCTATGGTTCGTCTCTGGTGTTTGAGGTCGCGAGTGAAAAGATAGTATCTCGAAGAGCGCCACAGAGCCTCTCGTTCGTGTCTCTCGTCGGTCCAGAAACTAACGAACTCCTTTCCTTGATTTTGGTCGAAGAAGCGATGTATATAATCTTGACTCTTGATGGGGAGATCGACCCCCGACAAGATGTGGTAATAGGCGTATGGGCCATTTTTAAGAGCCGCTTCGAGGAGTATATATTCAGCCTCGATAATCGTAACATCGCCCCATCGAACATCTATTCGCTGCTCCAACATCTCGAAGCGTGAGTGTTGGGGCTTGAACCCTTTGAGGTCGTTGTAGATCTCCTCGGCTTTGTTATCTATATGTAGGTAGATGTCGTTGCGCGGATCATCCAGCAACATCAGTAGGCGCTTTAGGACCTTGGGGTCGTTGTGGGCAAATATAAGAAAGGCGTGTTTCACAAGTTCAAAAATTCAAATAGATTCAAGCAAATTTAAATAAATTTATTTGAATAATTCACACCTCGGGCAAAAATATTGTTTTAGCCTCACCATACCATACAACAATGAGGATAAATGATTGTAAAAAATTGTGTCTTTTCACACCAAAATGTTATTTTTTTTATACTTTTGTGGGTAGTGTATACGTTATAATAACGAAAATTTAACCTCTAAATCAATATGAGCAAACGTAGTGCTTATGGTCGCGTGGTGCTTTCCGACACCATTTATAACCTTTTTTTGTATTTTTTGATAAGTACAAAAGAGGAGATCGAGGATACATTCTTTTTCTTTGGAGAGAGGATTCCACGGAGCACGAGCGCGAGGTTAAACTCTACACATATGTCGGCGGCTACATATCGACGTTTCAAGACTTCGTATCGACTCTTTCTGCGTTTTAGTCGGTCGTGGAGGTGGCCCTTTCTTCGCACCGCCAAGATCTTTGGTCAAGATCACCTCTTCTACTCGCCGGGGCTGTTGTTGGATCGCGATATGACCGTTATTGAGGATGGCACGGCAAACTATAGCAAAGAGGCCCTTAAGCCCCATCGACCCAAAGCGAAGTTCAAGAATTGGCTCTATGGGCCACGCGTCAACCAACCCGAATTCGGAGCCTCTCCGCTCGACAAAAAGATCATACTTACGGGCATAGGCCCCACCCCCGACGAGCTTAAGGAGAAGGCGGAGGTGATAGATATAAAGGCTCTTTGGAGTGCAAAGTCCCCCGAGGATAGAGAGTGGATATTGTCGTTGTATGGGATAAATAGCTCTAAGTTGGAGCTCCTAAAGGGCAAGAGGGCGATCCTTCTGACCCAGACATTTGAGCGCTGTGGGGTGCCCGAAGATGTTGTCGTGGAGGTCTACCGCGGTTTGATTAAGGGTGTGGATCCCCGAGAGTTGGTCATAAAGCCACACCCAGCCTCTACGCTCGATTACAAAAAGTATTTCCCCGATGCCTTTATCTTCGAGGATAAGATCCCGATGGAACTTTTGACCTTTATAGGCGTGGAGTTCGATGATGTATACACTGTGAGCACCACCGCAGCGCTCTCGATGTCCCCAAAGACAAGAGTGCACTTCGCTGGGACATCGGTGCACCCTCTGATTTTGAAGGCTATAGGCCCCATGGAGTATTCCGATTTCGTGACTAAAGAGTAAAGGCAAATAGATATTTTTTCGTATGCGTAAAGATTTCGGTCGAGTGATGATTACTAGCTCGATGTATAGTTTGATTATCTATATTTTAACCAGTACCAAACGTGAGATCGAAGATACATTTTTCTTTTTTACGGAGAAGATCCCTTCGGAGATTGGCGCTAGGTTAAAGAATGTACACTACTTCTCGGCCAAAAAGCACGAGAGTGGTGGCCGTTTTATGTCGCGCTTTATGATCCGTATAGAGGCGCTGTATCGCTGGACATTTCTTAAGCGTGCCAAGATCTACGGCTCGGACTACCTCTTCTTTGTCTCGCCCCTCATCAAAAAACGCGATATGATCGTGATCGAGGAGGGAACGGTGAACTATAGCCGCGAAGTGTTGTTGCAACACAAACGGAAATCAAGGTTCAAGAAGGTGCTCTATGGACCTCGCATAAATGAACCTATGTTTGGGGCATCGCGCCTCGACAAAAAGGTGATACTCACAGGGTTGGGCCCCATACCCGAAGAGATCAAAGAGAAGGTGGAGTTGGTCAATCTCCGCGAACTGTGGCTGCAAATATCGGACGATTATAGGGATTGGGTACTTCAACTCTTTGGGCTCGACCACTCTAAGTTGGAGATCTTGAAGAGCAGGCGCGCGATTTTGTTGATTCAGGCGTTCGAGAAACTTGGTGTGGAGGAGGATGTAGTGGTCGAGACCTATCGCCAAATAGTCAAAAATGTCGACCCTAAGGATCTGGTTATCAAGCCGCACCCATCCTCAACGATCGACTATTCGAAGATCTTTCCAGAAGCATATATCTTTGCCGATAAGATCCCCATGGAGCTGCTCTCGTTTATCGGGACCGACTTTAAGGATGCTTATACTGTCTGCTCAACGGCCGTCTTCTCGATGGGCAAAGAGACCAACATCCACTTCGCAGGGTCGTCCGTACACCCCCAAATCGAAGAGGCTATAGGTTCGGTCGAGTATTCGGATTTCACACATAAGACTGGCCTCAGCTAGAGTCTCTTGGTTACGATCTTGATGCCCAGTATATATAATTTTTTACTATTTTCACTATTAACAACCTTGCACACGGGGAGTCCAAAGAGTCGTGTTCGGGTTTTTGTAGGGGTATAGTCTGTGCGATAGATAATCTTGCGCAGACTCCAGAAGGCTGCTGTGCGCACCTCGTCATAGAACTCCGTGAGGCGCAGGTAGTGCCAATACTCCTTTGCGAAGGGGTTGGGGTTGGGGCATCCGAAGTTCCACGGTTTCTTGCGGCCAATGAAGTGCACGATCTTTGGCTCTCTCTGGGCGCGGCTGTAGATTTCTGCATCATAGTCGGGGTTTTTCACCTCGCGGTTAAGCAGAAGGTTCCACTCCAGTCCCAAATATGTGATCTCGTCGCGCAGGACAGAGTTTATAGCATCTTGATCGAGTAGTTTTAGACTCTTGCTATTGGCCAATGTGAACTCTATGAGTCGCTCTTGAGAGTTAATTTCGCGAAGCCTACCTATATCCATCACCAGAACACCAGCATTGCAGTAGGTATATATTTGGGGGTCGAGCCCCAAGTACTCCTGACACTCACGGCCGATAATATCTTGCACCGCACCGATGGATTTGCCCCCAAGCTCAGCGGCGAAGAGTTCGGTCACATCTCCGCGGACAACAATGTCGCAATCCAAATATACCATTCTGTCTATATCCTTAAACAGCGAAGGGATGATATACCTATAATATGTAGCCTCCGTAAAGAGCGACCCTCGGATAAGTGGCATAGCCTTAAATACACTGCTATCAATGGCTGTGAAGCTCACACTCGAATTGGCCCTCAGGGACTCTAGTTTTTTGAGCCTCGAGCGGTTGGACTCCGTGATTGAGCCATCGTTGAGGATATATATATCAACTCTGTACTCACCCTTACAGTTGATGAGCAACGAAGTAACCGCAACAGCAAGGTGTGGGATATAGTTGTTGTCGGAAGAGAAACAGATGTTGATATTGTTGTTCATTGTGCAGTTTTTTATACCAATTCGCCAACCTCCGAGAATGACATATTGCGCACCTCGCAGTCGCCAATAGCGCGCGGAAGGACCATATATATACCTCCCTCCTCAGCTTTTTTGTCGTGACTGATCGCCTTCAGCAATTTGCGCACCTCCACAGGTGGGGTCAACTCAAATCCCATTTGTGCGTGAAGGGCTTTGATCCTCTCCGCCACCACGGGGTCGATAATTCCCAACTTGAGGGATATGTCCGTTACGATATTTGTACCCACAGCAACCGCCTCGCCATGGTTCATGACATTGGTACTCTTCTCGATAGCGTGGGCAAAAGTATGGCCTAGGTTTAGTTTACGACGCTCGCCAGCCTCTCTCTCGTCCATCTCCACGATCTTTGCTTTGACCTTGATCGAGGCCATGATAGCGCGACTCAAAAGTTCACGGTCGCTGCGTAGCTCCTCCAAAGAGGTTTGCTCCAACATCTCGAAGAGTTCGGGATCGGCAATAATAGCCGATTTGATAACCTCTGCTAGTCCTGTGCGGAACTCGCGCACACTAAGGGTTTTGAGCATATCCACATCGCAGATAACAAATTCGGGTTGGTTAAATGTGCCGATCATATTTTTGTATCCGCCCAAATTAACACCATTCTTACCCCCCACACCTGCATCTACTTGGCTCAGTAGGGTGGTCGAGATAAATCCAAATCTCACACCGCGCATATATGTCGAAGCGACAAACCCTGTAATATCGGTGACAATACCACCTCCAATACCGACGATGAATGTCTTTCTATCGGCACCCATCTCCACAAGTCGCGAATATATCATCTCCATCGTCGAGAGTGTTTTGATCGTCTCGCCCGAACCTATGAGTATAGACTCGAAGCGGCTGATGAGCGGATGGTACAAGCGATCCATATTGACATCAGAGATCACAATCACACGACCCTTAGGCAAGAAACTATCTAGGAGTGTATCGGCGCTACCAATGCAAACTTGGCTTTGGCCCTTGATATTTAGAGTATAATTATTGTCCATAAAATTTATATTATTTTAATGCCTCTTAACGGTTTGAAAATTGTCGTTTCGTTTTATTATTATTGTGTTTCACCCCACCCCTTTCTTCCCCTCCCAAAGGGAGGGGAAGAAAGTCACAAAACCAAGGTTTTGCTCCCTTAGGTGCCGCTTCTCAAGGCTTGAAATTTCAAGCCTTGAGAAGCATTATTATTACCCTCACGTTATTTTAAAGACAAAGATAGTTATTTTGCCGCGAAAATAACTACCTTTGCACCAAATTATAGATATATTACATGCAAAAATTACGTAACATAGCCATTATCGCCCACGTCGACCATGGTAAGACAACTCTTGTCGACAAGATGATCTTGGCTGGCAATATCCTCAGAGACAACAGTGCACAATCGCAAGGAGAGCTAATTCTCGACAACAATGACCTAGAGCGTGAGAGAGGTATCACAATCCTTTCGAAAAACGTTTCGGTTATATACAAGGACTACAAAATCAATATCATAGATACCCCGGGCCATGCTGACTTCGGTGGTGAGGTGGAGCGTGTGTTGAACCTCTGCGATGGCGTTTTGCTGTTGGTAGATGCTTTCGAGGGTACGATGCCTCAAACGCGTTTCGTTTTGCAGAAGGCATTGGCGTTGGGTAAGAAACCTATCGTCGTTATCAATAAAGTGGATAAACCAAACTGTCGTCCCGAATATGTCAACGAGCAGGTCTTTGACCTTATGTTTACACTCGAAGCTACAGAGGAGCAGTTGGACTACAAGACAATATATGGATCGGCTAAGCAGGGGTGGATGTCGCACCTGTGGAATGAGCCTACAGACTCTATCGAGCCTCTGTTGGATACAATCATAGACGAGATACCCGACCCAGAGGTGGCTGAGGGTACACCTCAAATGCTTATCACATCGCTTGAGTACTCATCATACATAGGTCGTATAGCCATAGGTAAGGTTACGCGCGGTTCGATCAAATCGGGCCAAAGTGTAACGTTGGCCAAACGCGATGGTTCGAAGATGACCAAAACACGTATCAAAGAGCTTATGATATTTGAGGGTCTAGGCAAAAAACGTGTCGAGGAGGTTAAGTGTGGAGAGATCTGTGCCATTGTCGGAATCGAGGGTTTTGACATCGGTGACACAATCTGCGACTACGAGAACCCCGAGGCATTGCCACCAATTGCTATCGACGAGCCTACGATGTCTATGACCTTCACTATCAATAACTCACCATTCTTTGGTCGCGACGGAAAGTTCGTAACATCGCGCCATATCAAAGATCGCCTAGACAAAGAGTTGGAGAAGAACCTTGCCCTCCGCGTAGAGGCTGGAACAACAGCTGATAGCTTCCTTGTCTTTGGTCGCGGTGTGCTCCACTTGTCGGTATTGATCGAGACCATGCGTCGCGAGGGGTATGAGTTGCAGGTGGGTCAGCCCAAAGTTATCATCAAGGAGATAGATGGCAAAAAGTGCGAGCCTATAGAGGAGCTTACGGTCGATTGTCCCGACACTTGCTCGGGTACGGTGATCGACCTTGTGACACGTCGTAAAGGTACACTCACAAATATGGTCACCTCCGACGAACGTACACGTCTGGAGTTCTCTATCCCTTCGCGCGGAATCATCGGCCTACGATCAAACATGCTCACCGCAACAGCTGGTGAGGCGATCATGACACACCGTTTGTTGGGCTTTGAGCCTTGGGTAGGTGAGATCGAGATGCGTAGCAACGGATCAATCATCTCGGGCGAGACTGGTACAGCTTTCGCCTATTCGATAGACAAACTTCAAGATCGCGGACGTTTCTTTATCTCACCCATGGACGAGGTATATTGCGGTCAGGTGATCGGTGAGCACTCTCGTAGCAACGATATCACAGTGAACGTGACAAAGGCTAAGCAGCTGACAAACATGCGCGCCTCGGGAAGTGACGATAAGGTGACAATAGCTCCTCCACGCCTCTTTACACTAGAGGAGGGGTTGGAGTATATTCAAGAGGATGAGTACGTTGAGGTTACACCCAACGCTATGCGCCTACGCAAAATCCTCCTCAACGAGAACGACCGCAAAAGAGCTGCTAAGTAGTTTCTGCTGCTCGGGTATTAGCTTGGGTGTTAGCTTGGGTGTTAGCTCCTTACTGCCCTCACGCCGGGCAGGCGCACAGCAAGCTGTGATTTATTATCCTTGCGCTTGTGAAGATGTCGCGACTTTATGTTCACCTTTCAGTGAACGTTTAATATAAAAAGAGTGTCCCGAACCATGAAAGTAAACTTTCGGTTCGGGGCACTCTTTTCATATTATTCCCCCGTTGGGGGCAAACTCGCGCCCCATCAAGGCGAGGTGGCTACATTCACCATTCATCATTAACCAAACATAGTTTCTCCCCAATAGTAGAGCACGGCCCAGAGGATGAAGCGGAGTCCTTTACCGATGAGCATGTATATGGCTGTTGTTTTGGGGTTTACGCGATAGAACCCTAGGGCTACGGCCATTACATCGCCTACGATGGGGAGCCACGTCATGAGGGCTAGGAGGGCTCCATATTGTTTTATGCGTGAGCTTTGGGCCTCGAGTTTGGAGCGTTTGACTCCGAGGTATCTCTCTATCCACTCCCAGCGCCCTAGGTATCCGACGTAGTAAGATGTGAGTCCACCGAGCCAGTTGCCTAAGGTGGCCGAAGATATTGCTATGATCGGCTCTCCACCTGCGGCCAACAGAGCTACGAGCATCACATCGGAGCTGAAGGGGAGGATTGTGGCGGCGATAAAGGCCCCGATAAACAGTCCCCAATATCCCCATTCGATTAGCCATTCCATAGTTTTTGTTGTTTTGACAAATGTAAGCAAAAATTGTGAAAATATCAACGTCGATATTTTGGCGAAAAAAATTTCGCAGTCTCATAAAATGTGCTACCTTTGCGCCAAAGAAAAATAATAGATAATGCAAAGTAATTTTAAGATCGAGGGTCAAATCGTCGATATTCATAATAGAGAGATTTTTGAGGGCTCAGTAACAGTTGAGGATGGTGTGATCGTGGAGGTCAAGCGTGAGGCTATCACCGCAAGTCAGGGCTATATAATACCGGGTTTTGTCGATTCACATATACATATAGAGAGCTCTATGCTCACCCCCGAAACATTTGGTAAGGTCGCTATCCAGTCAGGTACGGTGGCTGTGGTGTCGGACCCACACGAGATAGCAAATGTGATGGGCACGAAGGGTATTGATTATATGATAAAGAGTAGCGAGAGCTCTCCGATCAAGACCTTCTTCACTATCCCATCGTGCGTACCTGCAACTCCATATGATGTGGCAGGAGGGGTTATTACGACCGAGGATGTGGAGCGTATGTCTAAGTCGGGCGATTTCGTTGCTTTGTCGGAGATGATGGATATTTCGGGTGTTTTGAGCCAATCCAAGGATGTGATTGCGAAGATCGAAATAGCTCTTCGTAATGGCCTGCCTGTGGATGGTCATGCCCCCAAACTCTCGGGCGATGCACTCCAATCATATGTAGACTGTGGAATCATCACCGACCACGAATCCACAGAGCTCAGCGAGGCTCTCGAGAAGATCGACCAAGAGATGAAGATCCTTATCCGCGAGGGTAGTGCCTGCAAGAACTACGAGGCGCTCAAGAGCCTTATTGGGACTAATCCCGAGGAGGTGATGTTCTGTAGCGACGATCTCCATGCCGATGATCTCTGCGAGCGTGGACATATTAACTATATCGTTAAGCGCGCTTTGGCCGATGGGTTCGACCTCTTCGATATCCTCAATATAGCCTCTGCTAATCCGATCGAGCACTACGATCTTAGTGTGGGAACCCTCCAAGAGGGCGATATGGCCGACTTTATCGTGGTCGAGGATCTGAAGGAGTTCAAGACCCTCAAAGTATACTTGGATGGAGAGCTTAGATACGATATCGATGCCCCACAAACCATCGTTGAGGAGGTGCAAGTGGAAGAGGTTGTCGAGGATAATAGACCTAAGCTCCTATTCGATAAGCCCGAGGTTAAGCAACCTCAACATGCCCCTACGTTCAATAATTTCCGCCACCGTAGGGTCGCTCTTAGTGCTCTGTCAAAGGAGGTTAACTCCAATGAGGTAGCTATAGAGATTATCCCCAACGAGATCATTACAAACAAATATATATACAAGCCAACCCAGTCACACGACAACCTAGAGTCAGATTTGGAGTGCGACCTTTTGAAGATCGTATATATCAATCGCTACAACAATGGTACGCCTCAAGTTGCCTACTGCAAGGGTTTTGGCCTCAAACGTGGAGCTATGGCAACAACTATCTCGCACGACTCACACAACATCATAGCTGTGGGATGTAGCGATATAGAGCTCTCTGTGGCTATAAACACAATCATCGACCACAAAGGTGGACTTGTTGTTTGCGATGGACTAAGCGTGACATCCCTTCCCCTTCCCGTGGGTGGAATCATGAGCGAAGCCCCCTGCGAAGAGGTAGCTCAGAAATATAAAGAGGTGTGCGAGGTAGTTAAAGGTATGGGTACAACGCTAGAGTCGCCATTTATGACCCTCTCTTTTATGTCCCTCTGTGTGATCCCAACGATCAAGATAGGCGAGAAAGGTCTGTTTAATACAGATATAAATAACTGGGTGAAGTAGTTTTAGGGGCCGTTTGAGGGGTTCTTAAAGGGGCTGGACTGCCCTAACAGTGGGCGGCCGCACAGCAAGCTGTGATTTGTTTCTCCTTGCGCTTTGTCTGTTTAGGTCGTGAGAGATCTTCACTTTCAGTGAATGTTTAATATAAAAGAAGTGGATTCTGTCCTCGAAAGCGTGCTTTTGGTTCAGTATCCACTTTTTCATATTATCCCCCGGAAGTGGGGGGCTCGCGGCCTATACCCCCAAGCGAGGTGGCTACATTGACCTAACTCCTAACTCCAGAAACCCCATAGGGGTTATTTTAAAAACCGCTAATGATAATGTAAATGTAAATGATAATGGTAATGTTAATGTTAATGATTTTGGGATATTATCACAACTAAATATTAGTTATAGAGATAGTATGTATATGGTGATTTATGGGGTGTAACGCACTATAGTCTATAGGCTGGGTACTTTGCCTTACTCCATTGAAACTCCACAATAACTCCCCTACAAACCCTCCTAGACACTCTCTCTTATGGTCCCGCTAGCCTTAAAACAGCGCTTTGGGGAGCTGGTCTATGCTTTGGATCTTGATCACCTCAATGCCCTTTGGGTACTTGACCCCTTTGGTGAGGTATGCCGACACTACGATACGTTTAAACCCTAGGCGTGCGGCCTCGCTTATGCGCTGTTCGGTGCGTGGTGCTGGGCGTACTTCACCCGATAGTCCAACCTCTCCTGCGCAACATACCCCCTCGCTTATGGGGCGGTCGTAGTACGACGAGATTATGGAGGCGAGGATCGCTAGGTCCAGCCCTGTATCGGCAATCTTGAAACCTCCTGCGAAGTTCAGGAACAGATCTTTCTGATACATTTTGAGCCCCACACGCTTCTCGAGGATCGCAACGAGCATGTTCATCCTCTTGGAGTCGAAGCCTGTTGTATTGCGCTGTGGAGTACCATACGCAGCCCCACCGACCAACGCCTGAACCTCGATCAGGTATGGACGTATGCCATCGACCGAAGCACCCACGGCTATGCCGCTCAAGGGGACATCGTAGTGCGAAAGGAGGATCTCGGAGGGGTTATCTACGGCCCTTAGTCCGCAGTCGACCATCTCGAACACGCCGATCTCGAAGGTGGCACCGAAGCGATTCTTGATGCCTCGGAGTATGCGATAGACGTTGTTATTGTCGCCCTCAAACTGCAAAACAACATCGACTATATGTTCTAATATCTTGGGCCCTGCGATGGTTCCATCCTTGGTTATATGGCCAATTATCACCACCGATATATTGCGTCCCTTGGCATATTTGAGCAGTGTAGCGGCGCACTCTCTGATCTGTGACACACTACCTGCCGACGACTCTATGAGGTTGGTGTAGATTGTCTGTATGGAGTCGATAACTATAAAGTCGGGCTCTATCTTGTCGGCTTGGGCTATGATATTTTCGAGCAGGGTCTCGGTATATATCAGACAGTCGTTCTGGCCTATTCCTATACGGTTGGCCCTCATCTTGATCTGTTCGGCCGACTCCTCGCCCGACACGTAAAGAGTCTTAAGCCCATGGTTTTGGAGTGCTAGTTGCAGGCTGAGGGTTGATTTACCGATGCCCGGCTCTCCGCCCAACAGGATCATCGACCCCGGGACCATGCCTCCGCCCAACACTCTATTCACCTCGCTATTGGCCAAGTCTATACGTATGTGGTTCGACTCCTTGATCTCGCTCACACGTTGGGGCTTAGAGGTGGGGATATTGGCCACCTTGGCCGCTATAGAGCTGCTCTCCTTGGCTATAACCTCCTCGGTGAATGTGTTCCACTCGCCACACGAAGGGCAGCGTCCCAACCATTTGGGAGCATCGTAGCCGCAGTTGCGACAGAAATATGCTTTTTTGACTTTAGCCATACTGGACCCGAATTACTTAAATAGTAATCTGTAGAAATCGTTTCCATTTGCATAGAGCAACAGTGTGAGTAGCAATATCATACCCACATATTGAGCCCTCTCCAAAAACTTATCGCTCGGCTTGCGACCTGTGATGATCTCCCACAACGTAAAGAGTGAGTGTCCGCCATCCAAACCGGGGATAGGAAGCACATTCATAACTGCCAAAACAATAGACAAAAAGGCGGTCTTGAGCCAGAAATCATACCAGTTCCACACGTTCGAGAACATATTGCCGATAGCAACAAAGCCACCCAGCTCCTCATACATCTTGGTCTTGGGCTGTACGATCAGACGTATCTGCTCCCAATACGAAGAGACCGTAGATCCAGCCTTGCGAAACCCTGCTGGGATAGACTCTAGGAGTGTATATTTTTGTGTTCTAAGTGTGTATGGGTTCAACACCGTGACACCGATCACACCCTCGGAATCGACCGCTACACTAACATCAACCTCCTCGCCCGAGCGCAAAACACTCAACACAACGACGCTATCTTTGGCTCCGCTAAGTGCCGCACGATAGTCGCTATAGCTGACCATGCGTTGCCCTCCGAAAGCGACAATCTCGTCACCGCGCATCAGCTCAGCGGCCGATGGACGTGCGACGCTATCTATGATAAAGGGCATACGTAGCTCAAAGAGATCCATGTAGCCCTTCTCCTTGCGTAGCTCCACCAATTTATCGAGCCCAATGGTGAGCGAAACCTCCTCTCCGCCGCGCTCAACGATAACCTCGCGGTCCGAATCTGCGAGGATCATAAGAGATGGGATCTTGTCCGTATTGTCGATCACCTCGCCTCCGATTGAGATAAACTTATCGCCATCCTCAAAGCCCAAGTCGTGGCCTGCCTCACTAAAGTTATATCCCCACTTAGCATCCTCGTTGGCGAAGTATTTATCGCCCCAAGTGTAGCTCACACCAATGTAAATCATAATCGCCAAGACGATGTTTAGGGTCACACCAGCCAACATCACAATAAGTCGTTGCCACGCAGGTTTGCTTCTAAACTCATCCTCCTTAGCAGGTTGAGCCATCTGCTCTTTGTCCATGCTCTCGTCGATCATTCCTGCGATCTTGCAATATCCACCCAGAGGCAACCATCCCAAGCCATACTCCGTGTCCCCCTTTTTGATCTTGAAGATTGAGAACCAAGGGTCGAAGAAGATATAGAATTTCTCGACTCGGATCTTAAATATGCGAGCCGCGATGAAGTGACCAAACTCATGAATTCCTACCAACAGCGTGAAGCAGAGGAAGAATTGTACTACTTTTACTAAAATTTCCATTATAATGTTTTGATATTTACAGTTTTAAGAACTCTGCGGCAACCCTTCTTGACTCAATATTTGCCAATGCGTAATCCTCCAACGTGGGGTTGAGATTAAAATCGCACCTCCCAAGGGCATACTCTATACTCTCCACGATTTGCAGGTATCCGCACTTACCCTCCAAAAATGCCGCCACAGCCACCTCATTGGCTCCATTCATCACGCACGAAGCTGTACCCTTACGACGCAGACAATCATAGGCCACATCCAAAGCTGGGTATTTGATCCTATCCACCTCCTCGAACGATAGGGTAGGGTTGTCGAGGAAGCTAAAGCTCTCCGATGGGCGGTTGGCACGCTGTGGGAACATAAGCGCCAAGCTGATGGGCATATGCATATCGGGGGTTCCGAGCTGTGCTTTGATCGCTCCATCCTCGAACTCCACCATCGAGTGCACCACCGACTGAGGGTGTTGAATAACATCTATCTTGTCGGCCTCTACACCAAACAACCAGTGAGCTTCGATCACCTCGAACCCCTTGTTGACCAACGTCGAAGAGTCAATCGTGATCTTGGCCCCCATGCTCCATTTGGGGTGGTTGAGCGCCTCCTTGATCGTCACCGTGGCCAAATCCTCGCGCTTATAGTCCCTGAAAGAACCGCCGCTACAGGTCAATATAAGCCTCCTCAGAGGAGCTCTTTCGCCTATGAGACATTGAAAAATGGCTGAGTGTTCGGAATCAATCGGGAGGATCGGCACCTGCTTTTCGCGTGCGAGTCGCATAACATACTCTCCGCCCACGACCAACGACTCTTTGTTGGCCAACGCCAACTTCTTGCCCGTCTCGATAGTGGCCACCGTGGGGCGCAGACCTGCATAGCCCACCAACGCATTGACCACAACGTCGACATCCGAATTGCGACACACCTGCTCCAAAGCATCCGTGCCGCTATAGACCTTGGTGTCGTAGGTCGCGAGTGCCTCCGAGAGTTGGGGGTAGTATGTCTCGTCCGAGATCACCACCGAGTCTACATCGAACTCAATGGCTTGACGCGCCAACACCTCCCAACCGCGATTGGCCGTGAGTGTGACAACCTCAAAGAGGTCGGGATTCTCTCTAATAATATCTAGTGTCTGGACCCCAATAGAGCCCGTAGAACCTAAAATCGTAACTTTCTGTTTCATTAAATTAACTTCGTTAGAAGATTATTTATGCAAATTAAGGTTTGAGAATTCAAACCTTGATTCGCACCACTTAAGGGAGCAAAACCTTGGTTTTGCGACTTTCTTCCCCACCCATTGGGAGGGGATTTAGGGGTGGGGTAAAGTATAATAAATGTAAAAAAAACCGAAAATGTTTCAAACCTTAATTCGCATTATTTAAAAGATTATATAGTTTGTGGGATTTACAGGTTTCCCATCCTCCCAGAGCTCGAACTCAAGCTCCGAGTCGGCTTGGCTGTAACCTATCACCTCGCCACCTCTGACCATCTCTCCGCTCTTAACCATCGCGTGAGAGAGGTTTTTGTATATCGAAACCAACCCCTTTTGGTGTTGCACCCCGACCATATAGTTTGTCTCGGGGCTCCACAGCGACAATATCACCATCCCTGCGCCGATAGCATCTACCCTCGACTCCGTGCCGCTGGCCTCGATCTTTATGGAACGTCTATCGGCACCTATGTCAAAGTGTTGCGAGATCTCCCCTTCGGTGGGGACCACAAACACCATAGCCGATCTGTTGAGCGCAGCACGTTGGAGATTATACTCTCCCTCGCCCTCCATCTGGCTACGGAGTGCAGAGTCAATAGCATTGGGTGATACAATCGTGCGGTTGGTCGAGACACTATCGCCAACCATGCTGCTCCTCACCACAGGGCTCTTGCCATCCATAATCAGTGCTATGTTGTCGTTATACAACATCATATCGTTTATCACATGCTCCATAGAGTCTATGCGGAGTATGTTTTGGACCATTATCTCGTGTGAATTTTCCACGTTGGTGCGAAACCCCGGGAGCATATCCAAAACGGGGGAGTAGCTGATGAGTGTCAACACACCAATAAAGACCAGCAGCACAAATGAAATGAGTGCCAAAAAGATATTTGCGGGAGATATATGTATATACCACTCGACCCGATTGTCGGTTGAGTTTTGGAGCGATAAACGTCGGCGGCGAAAGAGGTTGCGCCATGCGTTAGATATTCGTACAAATATATTCATCAAAAAGGTGTACTCTCTTATAAAGTCTTAAAAAAAATTAAGTCGTCCCACCCTAAATATTGCGTATGAGGCAGAAACATTGCAAATATAACGATTTTGATTGAGATTTATGACTAAACTCACATAATTTTTATTACTTTTGTTTTTGTAACTATAATATAACTGTAACACATTTGTAGAAAAATATGATACACCCAACTTGGAGCTATTCGGCTACACTTTATGAAATGAATATCCGTCAACTTACGACGGAGGGAACAATCAACGCAGCTCGTCAAAGGCTGCCATTTTTGAGAGAGATGGGTATCGACGCTTTGTGGTTGATGCCAATATATCCTATCGGAGGGGTCGACCGCAAAGGTACACTCGGCTCATATTACTCAATTGCAGACTATTGCGGCGTGAGTAGCGAGTTTGGCACACTCGAAGATTTCGATGCTTTCTTGGCCGAAGCACACTCTCTAGGGTTCAAGGTGATCCTCGACTGGGTGGCTAACCACACCGCACGCGACGCGAAGTGGATCACCGAGCGTGATGCGGATTGGTACGAACGCGATGAGCAGGGCGAAGCTCTCGTTCCGTGGGATTGGAGCGATACAGCCAAACTAAACTACGCCAACCGCGATGTGTGGCAGGGGCAAATAGATGCCATGAAGTTTTGGATCAATAGGGGAGTGGATGGCTTCCGTTGCGATATGGCGATGCTTGTGCCTATCGAATTTTGGCAAGAGGTGTCGGTGGCTCTGCACGCCATCAAACCCGATGTGTTTATGCTTGCCGAGGCCGAGGAGCTCAACCTCTTTAACCGCGCCTTTGATGCTTGCTATGCGTGGGAGCTACACCACCTAATGTGCGATGTGGCCCAAGGCAATAGACGTGCCAATGCCCTCAAAGATCACCTCTACGCCTCGAAGGGTCAATACCCACGATGGGCCATGAAGATGACCTTCACCTCTAACCACGACGAAAACTCATGGCAGGGGACCGAGCAGAGCCGCTTTGGGGCCGCTTTGGAGGCGATGAATGTATTTACGTTCGTTGTGCCGGGATCTATTCCGCTCATCTACACAGGCCAAGAGGTTGGCTACGACCACTCATTTGAGTTTTTCGATCGTGACGCAATCCCAGAGTCTCTCTATGGGGCTAATGCGACAACAGAGTTGTATCGCAAGCTAATCGAGATGAAACACTCGCACACATCACTTCGCGGTGGAGAGCAGGGCGGAGAGTGGTATACCATAAATAATAATGCGGAGGATTGCTTGTTGATCCTCGTTCGTGAAACCTCTGAGGATCGTATTGTTGCGGTTATGAATATGTCTCCATATACCATCAACGCTTGCTACAATACAGGTGTATTTGAGGGGGCGTACACAAATGCCCTCACAGGTGAGGATTTCTATCTGCCTACCTACGTCGACGAGGTGATGGGCGGATGGAAATATAGAGTGTTGTCGATGAAGAAGAAGTAAATTTTTTAATATAAGGTATCTCATGAAAAAGTTGTCATTTGGAGTAGATGTAGGCGGTATCAATACAGCCTTTGGTTTGGTCGATGAGTCGGGCGAGATCTATGGTGAGTCGGTCTTGTCGACACGTAGTTACCCTTCGTTTGGGGATTATCCCTCTTATGTCCGTGATCTGGCCTCGGCCATGTCCCGATCTTTGGACTCTATAGATTTTGAGTGCGAAGTTGTCGGTATCGGCATCGGTGCCCCCAATGCCAACTACTACCAAGGGACAATCGAACAGCCTGCTAACCTCTGGAAACATACCGATCCCAGTGGCGATGAGTCGGAGCGCATGTTCCACCTGTGTCGCGATTTGGGGAGCTACTTCCCCGATGTCACGAATATCGTCTTGACTAACGATGCCAACGCAGCCACTATCGGCGAGATGATGTTTGGTAATGCGAGGGGTGTCCGCGACTTTGTTATGGTCACTCTGGGTACAGGTCTGGGTTCGGGGTTCGTGGCCAATGGAGAGCTTATCTATGGCCACGATGGCTTCGCAGGAGAGATGGGTCATATGACTGTTGTGCCGGGAGGGCGCGAGTGTGGATGTGGTAAGCGCGGATGTCTGGAGTGCTATGTCTCGGCTACGGGAATCAAACGTACCGCTTTTGAGATGATGGCGACCTATAGGTCCGATAGCGTTTTGCGTGGTGTTCCCTACGCGGAGTTCGACTCGGCGCTGATCTCGCGCGCGGCTAACGATGGAGACCCATTGGCTCTGGAGATCTTTAGATATACGGGCGAGATGTTGGGTATGGCGATTGCAAATATAGCGACTATCACCTCACCGAAGGTTGTTGTTATCTTTGGGGGGCTAGCCAAGGCAGGGGAGTTGATCTTTGGCCCTACGCGACAATATATGGAGGCGAATATGTTCCCGGCCTACCGCGGTAAAATTGAGTTGTTGCCTAGTGGAATCCAGAATAAGAACATCGCTATTTTGGGAGCCGCCTCTTTGATTTGGGCTCAAAAGTAGTTGAGGAAGTGGTGTCGGGAGGGTGGTATAGCTCTCCTGATAGTTCGTGTGTTGATGGGCGAAAATAATATTTTTATTAATAAAAGTCTCAAAAAATTTGCACACAATAAAAATTGTTCTTATATTTGCACTCGCAATCAGCAAAAAGGTGTGTTAGTTCAGCTGGTTAGAATACGTGCCTGTCACGCACGGGGTCAGGGGTTCGAGT
>JBCQUO010000102.1:0-2822 GCA_047173955.1 Rikenellaceae bacterium | reverse complement strand
TCAGGTCTACACCCGAACGCATATTTTTAATCGTTGTATTTACGACCGTCACTCCTTGGGTTCTGCGCCCCACAAAACTGCCATATTCATATGTGCGTATTCCATCCTCCGAAAGGGCTATCATGCGGTTGGGCTCAATGTAGCCCGGAGGGTAGATCGTCTTGAAGCCACTCTCGAAAGCAACCCCCTCCTTGTCCTTCAACATCTCGTCCGTTGAGCGCATCTCGCCCTCCACGTAGCACCCCTCGATGTAGGTGTTGACAGCTCCCTGCATCACAATTCCGTGGCCATAGGCGCGTGTTATAACTCTACAGTTTAGGAGTTTGGTATCTTTTCCCGAAACCAATAACGATGAGTGTTTGTGTAGGTCGACCAACCCCGTAGGCTTTCCTTTACCCAAAAGGTGACCATATCCATAGGGTGAGGAGCCCTTGATAAAGAGATCCACCCCATCCAAGGTGTTGTCATCACCCATCACATGTGCCATGATAGCGCTCGTTTTGGGGGCGGTGTCACCCTCGTCGCGAAGCGAAAGCCCCCTTATGAGGTTGTTATTTCCCGAGATGTGCATCTCCAAAGCGTGTCCTGTCGTAAGCGTCGCATGTAGATCTCCGCTCAACGTCACTACAACCCCTTCGAGGTCGTAGGTGCTATTGTTGCCCGAGAAGTGTAGATAGGTGGTGATCGGATAATCCTTACCCACTTGATCCTCCTTGGCTGATGTCGCGCTATACTTCTTCAACACAACACGTTGCGCCATCTTCGGGTCGTCGATTCTGTACTCCCCCGCCTTCATCGTCACATTGACGTTATCGCGCTGAGCATAGTCGATCAGCTCCTCGATGGTCGAGATCGTTACACTCTTCTGAGCAGCATAGCTACCCATTGTCAATAATAGCACTAACAATAGTGAGCATCCTAAAATTAAACTCCGTTTCATATGAGTGGTTATTTTTTAAGTTTTATGTACTCCACAATATTATCCTTGCCGAGATCCTCTGCAACAACACCATTTGTCTGCACTCTATTCTCACCGCTTAACGTCTTGAACACAATAGGCATACCTGTCTCATTAACAAGAGTCATATTATATGCTCCCGAGAACTCCGCAGGGTCATTATCTGGGAAACGGAAAGTGTGAACATCCGACCAGAAAGACTCTCCAAAGACTATAGGAAGCAGTGATTTGCGCCCCTTTGAGTATGCATTTTTCAACTTGATGATGTGGCCCTTACCGTTGATCTCCGCTAGGCGAGTGACTTTATACGAACTCTCTGCGGGGATTAACTCCAACTCGACATAGCAGTTCTCTACATTATTGCGCTGGAAAGTTAAGAGTGGACCATACTTAGCATCACCACGACTATTGGTAATCACAGCCTGCGAACCTATAGCATACCCCTTCTCTTGACACTCAATCATTGTACACCCAGTAACAATAGTTGGTGGGATGTGAACTCCAAGATCTATTCCCGAACGCATATTCTTCACCGTACAGTTTACCACTGTGACCCCCTCTGTCGAGCGACCCACAAACCCTCCATAGGGATATGTACGGATTCCATCCTCCGAGAGTGCCATCATGCGGTTGGGCTCAAAAACCCCGGGAGGGTATATAGATTTAAATCCAGAGTCGTATGCAACACCCGAGGTTTCGGCAAGCATCTCGTCTGTAGTACGCATCTTACCCTCGACATAACAATTTTCGAGATATGTATTAACAGCACCCTGCATAAATATACCATGACCATAGGCACGTGTTATAACCGTGCAATTCAATAATTTAGTATTTCGTCCCGAAATCAACATCGATGAACGTTTATGTAGCGGAGCAAAACCCGAAGGGTAACCCTTACCCAACAAGTGGCCATAGCCATAAGGGTCCGAACCCTCAACATATAGTCTCACCCCATTCAAGGTATTATTATCACCCATGACGTGCGCCATCACAGCATCTGTTCCCGTAGTGGCTACTGTGCTCTTATCCTCAATAGCCAGACCATTGATAACATTGTTGTTTCCCGATACGAAGAGGTCAAATCCAGTAGAAGTCGTAGTTTTAGCACGTGGCTCACCACCCAGCTTAACTACAACACCATCGAGGTTGTAGATGCTGTTATTGCCCGAAAAGTGCAACATAGTAGATACCTTCCTTTTGGTCGGCTCCTGCGCCTCACCCGAAGACCCTGTTGCCTTGTAGCTATTTATCTCCAGCACTTTGCTCATCTTGGGGTCGTCAATGTGATACTCGCCACTCTTCATTGTGATATTTACATTATCGCGCTGAGCATAGTCGATCAACTCCTCTATTGTCGAGATATTTACACTCTTCTGACCTGCATAACTATATACGGTAGATAAGGTTACGACAAGTAGCGTCACTACCCAAATTAAATTATTTTTCATTGAGTTAAGAGGTTATCGAGTTTCATTAATTTTCTTTAGCTTCAAAAGTGCGTCGAGGTAATAGTAATCACCATAAACAATCGGCACATCAATCTCCCAACCTTTGGGGTGGTGACCTGTCGAACGTGTCAAGATAGCGTCGTTCCTATCGCCCGACACATACTCTGGCGTAGAGATAGCAGCCAATAATTTTACTGCATTATTATAGTACTTCTCGGCCACCTCCTTATCTTCGATCAATTTATACAACTCCAACATTCCCGAAGCTGCTGCCGCCGAAGCCGAAGCATCCTTCGCCGCATCGGGGATATTTGGAGCATCGAAATCCCAATATGGAACTCCATCCTCGGGCAGGCGATTCATAAAGTGGTCCGCAAGCTTCATAGATGTAGCCAAGAAGTCCTTGCGCCCCACCT
>JBCQUO010000035.1:0-21044 GCA_047173955.1 Rikenellaceae bacterium | reverse complement strand
TGCGGCTCTGAGGCCGCAATGACGAGACTAATGGTCAATGATGAATGACGAATGGGGCGTAAGACCATAAGCCGTCATTGCGGACTTGATCCGCAATCTTAATCTATATGTGCATTATTTTCGCCCTCGCTTTGGGTGGTGGGACCGCGAGGGGGTTCCCCCATAGGGGGAATAATATGAAAGAAGTGGATACTGAACCGAAAGCTCGCTTTCGAGGACAGAATCCACTTCTTTTATATTAAATTTCACGCTTTAGCGCGAAAACGGCTCGCGGCCTCAGCACATCAAAAGCGCTAGGAAACACAAATCACAGCTTGCTGTGCGCCCGCCGGCGTGAGGCAGTCCAGCCTCTGCCCAAAAGCCTCTGAAAAAACTCTTAGATAGACAAGATCTTCACAAGTTCGAGGCCATCGCGATCGGCTTTACGCTCTTCGTGTTTAAGGGCTTTATTGAAAGGCACGAGGACCATTTCGCCATTTTTGACACCCACAACGACATTACGTTGACCTGCGACCAATGCTTCGATAGCTTTTTCGCCCATACGAGAAGCGAGGATACGGTCTGTAGCTGTTGGAGATCCACCGCGTTGGATATGGCCAAGGATTGTGACGCGAGCGTCATACTGAGGGTACTCCTTTTTGACACGCTCAGCGAGTCCCATAGCGCCACCTGTAGCTGGGTTCTCGCACACGAGGACGATAGCTGAGTTCTTGCTTTTGCGGAAACCGCTATTGATAAGCTCCGCTAGTTGGTCCACCTCGGTCTCCATCTCGGGGACGATAGCTGCTTCGGCACCCGATGCGATAGCGCCATTGAGGGCGAGGTCTCCTGCGTGGCGGCCCATAACCTCGACGAAGAACAATCTCTCGTGGCTGGTTGCTGTGTCGCGAAGTTTATCGACACACTCCATGATTGTGTTCAGCGCGGTGTCGTAACCGATTGTAGCATCCGTACCATTGAGGTCGTTGTCTATAGTTCCGGGTAGAGCTACAATGGGTACATTGAACTCTGAGGCCAATAATTTTGCTCCAGTAATAGAGCCATCACCACCAATCACCACAAGGGCATCAATACCTGCTGCCTTCATATTATCATATGCAATACCGCGTCCTTCGGGTGCACGGAACTCCTTACAGCGAGCTGTCTTGAGGATCGTACCACCCTGTTGGATGATATTGCTTACGCTTTTTGATGTTAGATCGATGATCTCGTTAGTAACAAGACCTTTGTACCCACGCATTACACCTTTGACAGCAAATCCGTTGTAGATAGCCGTACGTGTCACAGCGCGAATAGCTGCGTTCATTGCTGGTGAATCCCCTCCAGATGTGAGGACTCCGATACATTTGATTGACATAACTTTAATATTTTTAAAAACTGCGTTTGTGCCAAAGGTACGCTTTTTTTGCTAATAGACAAAATAAATCAAACAAACTATTAATTTGTCAACTCTTTTTTAACACTAATAGGCTATATCTCCGCTTTTTTGCGATGATGTGCAACTTCTCCAAATAGTTTTGCTATATTTGTGCTATATGTTGTGTAGAGCAACTTCAATTGTCGAACCAAAAATAGCTTAAAATATGAATTTTTTTAAAATCTTTATTGCTACATTTCTCTCTATACTTATATCGACCGTGCTTATGGTCACCCTTTTGGTGGGAAGTATCGTGGGGCTGGTTATGGGCTCAGGCTCTATTGTGACTGTTGAGTCGGAGTCGGTGTTGGTCATTGACCTCTACGAACCTATCGTAGACACTCCAGAGACAAATATCCTCTCGTCGATCAACCTTCGCGAGCTCACTATAGACGCTAAGATCACCACCCTCGACGCTATCCGCGCTATCGAGATCGCGGCGTTGGACGATAAGATCAAAGGTATATGTATACGTCCCAACCCCTCGAGCACGGTCTCTATGGCTATCCTCGAGGAGCTGCGCAACGAGATCGAGAGGTTCAAGGGAGAGGGTAAATTTGTGGTGGCCTATGCCGACACTTATTCGCAAGGGGGCTACTACTTGGCCTCGGTGGCCGATAGCCTCTACCTACAGCCCGAGGGGAGCGTGGTGTGGCAGGGTGTAGCCTCTACACCTATGTTTTATAAGGGACTGTTCGATAAATTGGATATCGGTGTGGAGGTCTTTAGACCCACGTCGTGCCTCTATAAATCTGCTGTTGAGCCCCTCACGCGCAGCTTTATGTCGCCCGAAAATCGCGAGCAGAGCGAAGCGTTGGTTGCGTCCGTGTGGTCCTCTGTCGTGGACGATGTATCCCATTCGCGCCAGTTGGCCGACTCACAGCTCAACAAATATGCCAACTCTCTCTGCGGATTTATCTCCTCCGAGGCCCAATCCGTGGGGCTGGTCGACGACCTTATATATGAGGACGAACTAGAACTTCGCCTCCGCGACTTTGGCGTGAAGCTCAACTCACATGGGCGTGCCAACCGCGTTACGCTGAGCGAATATATATCGGCCGCCACCACCCAACTCCAACTCTCGCAGGGGGGTAGCGCAGGAGATGTGGCGGTGATCTATGCCGAGGGTACGATTGTCGACGGTGAGGGCGACATGGACGAGGTGGGTAGCTCAACGCTCGTGGGGCTTATCCGCGAGGCCAAGGATGACGACAAGATCAAATCGGTGGTCATAAGGGTTAACTCCCCGGGGGGCAGCGCCTTGGCTTCGGATGTTATATGGCGCGAGGTGTCGCTCCTGCGCCAGCAGAAACCTGTCGTTGTCTCGATGGGTGGCTATGCCGCCAGCGGTGGGTACTACATAAGCGCTGCGGCAGATGTTATCCTTGCCGACAGATTAACAATAACGGGGTCGATAGGTGTCTATGGTATTCTCTTCGACATCGAAGGGACCCTCTCCAAGAAGCTAGGCATAACGACCGATGTGTCCAAGAGCAACTCCTCGGCCGACTTCATGCGCACATCACGCCCCATAACCTCCACCGAACGTGCCATAATGACACGAAGCGTGGATCAGGTATACGACACTTTCACAACCCATGTGAGCAATGGGCGCAACCTCTCGATGGAGAGGGTCCACAACCTAGCCCAAGGGCGTGTATGGTCGGGGGCCGATGCCGAAGATCTAGGCCTTGTGGATGGTATCGGAGGGCTCAAGATGGCGATCCTAATAGCGGCCGAGAGGGGAGGCGTGTCGCAGGACTTCACCATCCGCGAACTTATCCCCGTGGCTGATGACCTCTCGGCCCTCTTCAAGCCCATAAGTAGCTACGCGTCTAGCTATATGTCAGCTCGCAGCGGAGATATCTTCGCGCAACACTATAACCAGCTACTCAAATCCCTACGCCCCCTGCAAGCTAAGCGCGGTGTGATCATGTTCTCACCCGTGAGAGTGGAGTGGAGATAGCGTATTAATTGTCGTTGCGAACTGAGGACTGCCCTAACGCCGGGCAGCATAGCCGCTGACCGAAAGAACCAGCCTCTAAGCAAAACAAGGCCAGCCAAACAAACAACTACAATTTATCTTTCACCTTACGGTAGACATATTTCTGGAGCCATTTAAATATCGGTGCATCGGATATTTGGGCGGCATTTTCGAGGAACGACCACATCTCGACACCGCAGACGAACCCTGTCACTAGGCGTGCGAGGTTGAGGGTCACGAATGTCATGATCTGTTCATCGAGCAGCCACGCCATACCTATTGCGACGATTGTGAACCCCAGTTTATATATTGTCCGCCACGCGTAGTAGCTTCTGAAGTACCACTCTTTGGACTCTTGTTGGGCTCGTGCGCGCGATGCGGCGACCCCTGTAATGAAGTCTATCCCGATGAATGTCACCACGCACCACACCAGTGGTGTTATGGGGGCGAATAGGGCGCATATGCTCAGGAGCATACCGCTATAGAATTTGTACCAAATCTCCATAGATCTTACATCTGTTTAAAATATTTTCGGCACCATTGTACTCGCCATACGAGCTGCTGTTGACCTCTAGGTGGTGCGATAGTTGTTTGAGGTAGTGTCGTGCTCGCGTCAGCACTTTGAGGGCTGTATCCTCACCGTCGTAGGCCGATATATACCTTACGTAGAAAGCTATGGCCGACTGTACGAACTTCACTCTCAGTTCGTCGTACTCTCCGCGGCTCATGGCGGCCAATAGCTCGTGGCCAGTCACGGGGGCCACGAAGCGACTTATGGCATACTCTATGTTGGGTCCACTAATCATCTCTGTGGGGACCGAGGCCACATCCGAGAAGGCTATGAGGCGTACTTCTTGTGGCTCAATGATTGATAAGATATTATATTTCATGCGTTTAAGGTTTTAAATTTCTGATAGGAAAAGCTGCTGTTTGGGATCCTCAGCATCGTACTCCAAACCATCGGACTTACGCGCCTCCCACACCTTCATATATGTGGGTTTGGAGTGGGTAGGAGGTTTATTTATGATCTCGATGGATGATGCATCCACCCCCAAAATATCTGTTATCGCCCCTTTGATTGGGTCGAGGAGTTCGGCCTGCTCGCCAAGGATCATGGTGTTGAGGGCCACCTCGTACTCATACAAGATCCTCTCGGCACTAAATCCAGTCTCATAATCCAAACCGCTCAGGGCTCTGAACCACGAGTGGGCCACGACAATATCGCTGATCGCTTGGTCGTGGAGCTCGCTCCAGTCGCCATCGTTCTCGGACGAAATGGGGATAAATTTCGAGTTGTCGTTCTCTGTTCCATCCTTAATCACAAACAGCACCTGCCCGGGCTTGCCCCCGAACTTATGTTGCGCCGTGCGGATCACCTCCTCGGCCTCCTGTTCGCTATCCACAGCGTTGTCGAGCAGCATGATTCCCGACATCTGGAACGAGTTGTCGAGTCTCGAAATGTTCCATCTGTCTGTTTTGTAGGCTATTGCTGCCACGTTTAGACCTGCTATATAGGCTGGCACGCCATAGTGTTCGAACATCGGCTCATAATCCTTGTAGTGGATCATCGAGCGCAGAGTGCCATCGCTCGAGCTCTCGAACTGTGGGTATAGGGCTATATTCACCGCCTCGTCGCTCTTGAATCGCGCCCAGTCGTGGTGGATGGTAATGTGTTGCGAGTCGGTGGCCACGCGACACTTCGATGCGTCGTGGTGAAAGAGCGAAAGGGTAGAGCCCTTATGGTCGCAGACGATCTCCAAGAAGGCGTTTCCGAAGAGCACCTTGTCGAATGCGAGCTTCGAGATCACCTGCCTCAGGGTCTCACCTTGGGCGTTGACGCGCGAGATGAAGCTACTGAGGATCGGCTCCTGCGCGTCGCAGGTTATCCCCTTGCCGGTGATGTAGTCCGCCTTGTCGTTTATTATTCTGCGATGTGTTGCCGAACGTCTCGACATCGCAGAGAGTGCGTTGGGGAACAAATTGTCGTCGCCCCAGCGCCAATATTTATCACTTTTGGGGGCTATGGTCACCGCCCCCACATAGGGGTCCATGCGATTAGCCACCGCGATTTTACTTTTTGTCATTGTGTGTAAAGGAATTATGAGGTGAAATAATACTTTTTTTTCGTGGCCCAGCTTCGCTAGGGATGGCGGCTGCGTGTTAATTAATCATTGATCATTATCGGCGTTAATCATTAACCATTTACAGCTCTTGCGAGCTGTTCGCCCTCCTAGCACTTTTTTTGCTGCACAAAAAAAGATGCTTTTTAGGAGTGGAGGGCGAGAGTCAAAGAGTGCCCTGCGCGGGCGGCGGCGGAGAGATCTCCGCTGATCCGAGAAAAACTGCGTTTTTCTATACCTAATTGTCATTAACCATTGATCATTGATCATTAGATCAGCGCGCGCGTGGAGTAAGACTTAAATACCCAACTCTTTGTGCACCTTTGGTTCACGGAGTCGCTGCCCTGCGATGTTACTTTGGTGAGCCTCAAGGGTTGGTCATAGCCCAAATGGCTGCTCCACCCCAACAAAATGGACCCTGCCGCCGACACATCGACCTCGGCTATGCACCCGACCCTGCTCGCCTCGTCCAATGGTCCCACGTCCCAAAACTCATCGCTCGAACAGGTGGTGAGGGTCAATGTATGTTCGACATTTGTGATCCCCGAATTTATTGTCACCACCTCTGAGTATTGACTCTGGGCCGAAACAATGGGTATCCTCACGCTCTTCGTGCCACTATCCAAAGATGTGGGAGGATTATCCCTCCCACTATCTTTAGCTAGCCACATCACAACGCTGAATACCGCCCCAACGTTTGATCTGCTACTAGGCATTTAGCACAAATACTTCGCTATGTGAAACCATATCGTAATCCACAACCTCGCAACCCACAGCAAATGTCGCACGTTGGCGGTTCTGCATCTCGTCGGGGTTGTACCACATGCGGATCTCTGAGCCGGGGTAGTCGGCCGTGTTGACAACCATCACCAAGTTGCGCTTATCGGTGATAAAGGCAAATGTCTCGGGGATATCCAACGCTGAGATGTATGAGTCGACATGTAGGTCGATCACCTCCATTCCGTGATACATCAACTTTTGGCGACCGCTCTGCGCATCGACATAAGCTCCATCGGCACCCACGGCATCCAATGCCATCTCGTAGTGAGTGTAGATATCCGACGACACGAAGATAGCCAACTGTCCATCACCCTTAGCATCTTTGAGGGTTGTTGTTGCTTGGTCCCAAAGGTTTGCAAATAGGGTCTGCGTATACTCAGGAGTTGTGTTTGTACCCTTCGTGAATGTACGAGTGATGATTTCGCTATCATCCACCGCGTCGTGGATCTTTTTCAAGAATCCATCAAATGTGTTGAGTCCCGATGTGAGGGTGGTGTCACCAGCCCACATTGTAGCACGCAATGACTCAGCGATCGACTTTCTGAAAAGCTCGGTCTCGGCCGCCTCCAGCTCTGTGCCTGTGAGGTCGTCGAGGTTGTCGATATTGTAGTTTGTTGTCACGTTCTCAAACACCAACGAGAAGTAGTCGGCTGCCGAGAATGCCATCTCCGCCTTCACGCGCTTCATCTCCACCTCTTTTTGAGTTCGTGTGTTGGCGCTGTTGGCGCTCCATCCATTGCCCGTGTTGTTTTGCAAGATGTCGCTCTTGCCGCTCCAAAGTTGGATCGTTGTGGGCACAGGCATGTTGTATAGGACCTTGATTCCTAGATCCTCTGCCGCAGCTCCTGTGAGCATAGGCTTGAAAAATACTGTTTCGAGTTCGCTACCTGTGTAGCTTTTTGTTGACTCAATGTAACTCATAAATGTTAATTTTTTTTGATTAAAAATATTTTTGATACGCTTCTCTACTCCCCCAAGTACTTTTTTTAGCGCATCAATCTTTGAATATCATTTCTGTATGCCATCTCGTTGGCACTGAGTGTCGCCTCGCTCAATGAAGCATCCTCTTTGGATGCCACCTTCGATGCGCCGATTCCCTTTTGCCCCTCCTCCAACTCTATGATCGAGAGGGCACTCACTTGACTTTTGTCGGGTTCGTGGAGGATGTTGTGGCCACATTTGGGCAGCCCTACAACCCTCTCTGGGGTGCGCTTGTCGCCTATGCCAAACTGCCTTGTTAGCTTTCTGAAGATCGCCTTCACCCCTCCAATAACCTCCTCTTCGGTCTGCTCTAGCTCCTCGCTTTGCTGCTCCTCCTGCTCGGTCGGCTCTTTTTCGTCACTCTCGATCGACGATACGTCAATTATCGAGTCTGCCAAACCAGCCTCTATGGTCTCTAGGGCCGACAGCCAAGTCCCCTTGCCCGACTCGCTGGCCATGAGCGCCGTGTACTCCTCCACCGACAAACCACCGTGGCGAGCATACAAGTTGGCTAGCTGCTCATCAGTTTTTCTAAGCAGTTCGACCTTTGCTCCCAACTCCTCGGCATTGCCCTCGGCACTACAGCTAGAGTTGTGGATCAGGTATAGCGAGTTGGCCGAGATCATGCGCTTGCCCTGCGTTGCCGCCTGTGCTATCACCGTTGCGGCCGATGCCACATAGCCATAGCAACGCGTTGTGATCTGCGCCTCTATCGAGCTCAGCGCCTCGTAAATCAGCAGTGCGTCGTTCACATCTCCCCCCGTAGAGCGGATGTTCACCACCACCTGCTCCGCCTCGAGCTCCTCGATACGTGCCACTGCGGCTCTAAATTTCTCATAGGTCGCCACCCTCTGTTGGGGCTCCTCGAACTGCCACTCTTCGGGCACACCTATGGTACCCTCGATGTCGATCACGCATATATCGAGGGCGTTTTGAATCCTAATGTTTTCCATAAATTTTTTTAATTGTTAGTGTCTGTCAAAAAAACTATTATCCGTTACAATTGACTGCACTTTAGTTGATTGTATCGATCTATTGAGTTTGGAGATCGTCTTTGTTGTACCCCCTCGCATTGGACTTAGAACAGCATGTTCTAAGTCCAATGGCGCTGGGGAAGGACAAATCACAGCTTGCTGTGCGCCCGCCGGCGCGAGGCAGTCCAGCCTCTGACTCAGGAGGCGCGAGGCAGTCCAGCCTCTTAAAAAGCCTCTGTCTTCGGAGCGCGAGACAGTTCCCAGTTTTCTCTTAGTCGATCGTCATAAATCGGCACTTCGTAGACTCTTCGAGAGGGTCATACTCCACCACCTCTTTGAGCAGGCAGCGCGTACGTTCACCGCCTATCTCAAATGTAAATATGCTTCTGAGGTCGGGAGCCGCCTCGCACTTCGTAAACAGCGAAGCCACATCGAATGGGGTGAGTTTGAGGTATAGAGTCACCACTCGACCTCGCTCCTCGATCGAGATCTGATTTTGGTAGTAACTGTTCAGCCCCGTTACTCCGCCCCGATCCTCGAAACAGAGCGACACTCCATCCTCGGGCCTGTAGAAGGCCATGCATGGCATCGAGGCGTTGTCGTATGTGATCTCCCCATTGTGGCTCACGATCCTCGGGGTGAAGTATAGCGACTCTATGTTGTCTATATCATCCCTATCACCCACCTGCAAAATCCCCTCATCGGTGCTCTGCGAGGGCGAATATAGCGGACTCAGCAACGACTCCCAGCTACTATCCTTGGCGGCATATGACTCTATCTCCGACTCCCAAAATCCGAACTCATCGTCGGCTGGTATATCTCCATCTCCGCGACTTGTCACTCCATCACCATCTCTGTAGCCCCACTTTCGGATCTTGTAAACCTCCGTGGCGAGGTCGTAAATCTCTATCGGGTAGTCCGTGTCGATCTTCTCGCTCCACTCCCACTCGGTGGATTGGTCCCACATCGCATCGAAAGGCTCTATGTAGACCCTCTTGTTGCTCTGGTCGGTCCAATAGCGCAGGTTAAACATATGTGCCATCGACTCAAAGAGTTTCGATTGGTAGTTGTCGTGCTGGGCTATGTCGGCAAATGTGATGTCGGCATTGTATCCGGGGTGTTTGTAGAAGTATGGGGTTATGCAGCTCTCCTTTTTTAGAGTTATCTCCCACCCCTCGACTCCACAATCCATATACCCTTCGTCAAACTTCATGGGTGAAGAGGGGGTTACCACGCTTGGTGTTATGCGTAACGTCACATCCACCTCGGTGCTTCCCGACTCCTGAACATACCCTCCATAAATCGCCCAGTCCGATGTGTAGGTCTGTAGTGTGGCGGTCAACAACAACACCTCGCTAAACGACTCTGTGGGTGAGGAGAAATATGTAACTCTCTGGGTGATCTGCCCATACAAACTCAGCGACCCGTCGGCCATGCGGAAATACATATAGATGTTGTCAGACTCCTCGAAGTCAAATACGCACAACATATACGAAAAGTTTGTCGTGAGGTCACCCCTCAAATCCTCGAAATTGTTTGCCACATCAAACTCATAGTCGTGCCCTACACATAGGTGAATACTATTGAACGCCTGCAAAGTTGTTCTATCCTTAATCAGATAGGGCGTAATATAGTTCAACCTCACCGCAAAACCGACATATACCTGAGTCAGTGGCACGAACGTGGGCACACTCTCATACTCCACAAAACATCCACCATTCGAGTAACAGTCGCTCTGGGTATTTACCGTGTCTGGGTCGACTATCATCCCCACGCTACTGGCACCATAATATGGGCTCAAATATACGCGACCTCTATAATCTGCATTAGTTACGCAATCCTCATAACGTCTAACGTAGAAATCCATCGCATTCTTTGTCTCGGTGCTGTTTGTCGATGTGCCGTAAGATCCACTCATGTACAACGACTTAAATAGGTCGCTATCCATAAACTCGCTCTTCACACTATACCCGCAGCTCTCGAAAACACCCCTCATCATCTTGTCAACGTTCAAGAACGGATGGTAATCCTCCAGCGCTGTTATCTCCCTCACCGACTCATTCGACACCGACGACTGTACAGCTGTGTAGGTGTCGCGCAACACCACCACAAATCGCACAGGGTCGTCACTCTCCCATTGGGTCTTTATTCGACTCACCGACAGCTTCATCTCCAACTCCACGGGGAACGCATTAAAGACGTTGTTCGACACGTACACAGCCCACTCTGCTTTCTCGCCTACTACCTGCACCGTGTACGACATCTCACCATCCTCCCATGTGACCCCCTCCAACAATGCTCGTCCACCGAATAACACCTCGCCGTCACTCTTCACTACGGCTGTGTGGTCCTCGCTGTTGAATCTGTATGGAGCGTGCATATATCCATCGTTGCCCAATATCTCGTCATTTACGGCTGTCGATGGCACCACCACGCTCACCGTTCGACCCACGCTCATCTCGTCCAAGTCGACCAAAGAGTCCATGTCGTAGCTCAGACTTATTGTCGACGACGACGATACGCTACACTCCTGCCCATCAATTAATAACTCAATCATACCTCTCAATTTTATACTCTACGGTCGAAAGCTCGCCATTCTTGTTCAACACTACCACGTCGCTCAGCAACTCCACCTCTGTGTACTCCTCGCCCTCGACTAACCATAGCTTTTCGGACGATAGTATCTCCGCCAACGCATTCACCACACCATATGGCTCATATGCCGACTCTATCTCATATTGCAGCGCACCGCTTTTGAGTAGCGACAACGAATTTGTCGCGGGGAATGTATAGTGCTCCACCGCACCATATGAACCTATCCACGCCAATCTCACGGCACCTTTGACCCTCGTTATGAAGAGGTAACTCACCTCGGCTATCGCCTCACCGCCGCATGTGATTGTCACCTTCGCCATCTTGGTGTAGGGGCTGAAGTCCGATGTGTTGAACCTGAATCTCACAAATCCGCACTCCTGAGCGGTGTGGCTAAATGTCGAAGATGTCACACCCCCTTCGTCCGTGCACTCTACAGTCGCTTCAACCTGTGATCCCTCTGGGGCGTGAATCCATATCTCATCCGCCTCACCATAGCCTATGAATCGGCTCGCTGGGAGTGACGAAATCATCCCCTCTTCGGGAAGCTCTACCTTCGATGCCACGAAATATTGCGTCGACGATGAGTCGTTTCCACACTTTAGTGTCACCTGCGCATATCCGCAGTCGGGAGTCGTAAGGGCCGACTCGCCACTCGATGGGGTGGTCATGAATTTGTTTGCGACGTATGGAGCGACGTTTATGGAGGCGCTGCTCACGCCATACAATTTTTTAATCTCTTGACTCGACCCTGAACCCTCAAGTTCAATTTCAAAAGTAAGCTCATCGCTCCCCTCTTGCGCGTATTCGAATATCAATTCATCTCTAAAAGAGGCTAATGCCTCGGGCTCTTTAGTAAACATATTCTGCTGTTTATGTAGTGTTAATAACTAAGATTTGCTCTTTGATACAGTGTTAATATCTTTTAATAACATGTAGTATAAATATCGTAATCATCTAAATAAAAATGGGTTGACGTGTGTTAATAACTTTTCATACACAATGTTAACAACATAATATGCCTGTTAACAACTCCGCCAACCCCAACAAAACAACCAAACTAAATAGAACCAATATTCAAAAACTACGACTTTGTCTTTAACGACAATGCAAATATACAACATCAAAACACGTTTGTCAAGTTTTTTAACAATTATTTTTAACTTTAATATTCATTAATTTAACTATTGGTTTGACTTACAATAACTTCACAAGCCAATTTTTTTTTAGCAAAACCACCAAAATCCCGAAAATATTATGTAAATTTGCTCCACTATGCAAGATATACGACTCGATAAATACCTCTGGGCAGTGCGAATTTTCAAGACTCGCAGCGATGCCGCCGATGCCATCCGCAACAACCGCGTGCTGGTCAATGACTCCTACGCCAAACCCTCGCGCGAGGTCAAACGGGGCGATCGCCTCACGGTCAAGAAGAACAATATCCAATATAGCTACCAAGTCACGGATCTTATCTCGAACCGCCAACCAGCCAAAAATGTTGCTACCTACTGCATCGACACAACCCCCCAAAGCGAACTCGATAAACTCAACCGCCCCAAGGAGACAATCTTTATCGCACGCGATCCGGGGACAGGTCGCCCAACCAAACGCGACCGCCGCGAGCTCGATAACCTGATGGATACACTCCTCGACGAACTATAGTCTGTTTTTAACGGCCTAGGTCCAGAGGCTGGACTGCCTCACGCCGGCGGGCGCACAGCAAGCTGTGATTTGTTTTCCGTGCGCTTATGTGGTTTGAGGCCGCGAGCCGTTTTCTCGCTAAAGCGTGAAATTTAATATAAAAGAAGTGGATTCTGTCCTCGAAAGCGAGCTTTCGGTTCAGTATCCACTTCTTTCATATTATTCCCCCTATGGGGAACCCCCTCGCGGTCCCACCACCCAAAGCGAGGGCGAAAATAATGGTGAATGATAAATGGTTAATGGTAAATTGTTCATCATTCATCATTCATCATTCATCATTCATCATTCACCATTAGTTGCGTCATTGCGGCCTCAGAGCCGCAATCCCTAACGCAACATTGCACATATAGATTGAGATTGCGGATCAAGTCCGCAACGACGGCTTATGGTCTTACGCCCCATTCATCACTCACCATTCATCATTTACCATTTATCATTCACCATTAGTTGCGTCATTGCGGCCTCAGAGCCGCAATCCCTAACGCAACATTGCACATATAGATTAAGATTGCGGATCAAGTCCGCAATGACGGCTTATGGTCTTACGCCCCATTCACCACTCATCATTCATCATTTACCATTCATCATTAGTTGCGTCATTGCGGCCTCAGAGCCGCAATCCCTAACGCAACATTGCACATATAGATTAAGATTGCGGATCAAGTCCGCAACGACGGCTTATGGTCTTACGCCCCATTCACCACTCATCATTCATCATTTACCATTTATCATTCATCATTTACCATTTAAGACACCTATATATTAAATAATTTTTACTACCTTTGCTCTGTTATTTTGTCGCATAGGGATTTAGCCCTCGTGTGGCTACCAAGAAGAGATACAAATTTAAATAAAAATAGAACAAAATGGAGCAACAAAAATTTACCGAAGAGGAGGAGATTGATCTTATCGAGCTGGCGATGGCTCTATGGGCCGAGAGAATTAAAATTATCAAGTATGGTTTTATTGCTGGAGTGATAGGAATCATCGTGGCCCTTTCGATCCCCAAAGTCTTCACCTCGAGTGTGAGCATGGTTCCCGAGATGGAGTCTAAGTCTACAGGTGGATCAATGAGTGCCTTGGCCTCATTGGCTGGAGTAAATCTTGGTGGCGAATCGGTGGGTATCACAGCTATGACCTACCCTCAAATCGTATCGAGTACCCCATTTATTTTCGAGTTTGCATCTATGCCTGTCAAGGTGGAGGATGGAAAGGATACCTTCCGCGAGGTGACACTCATCGAGTACTTCACCGAGGAGTATAAATCGCCATGGTGGGGTGTAATCATTTCGGCTCCGTTCAAAGCTTTGGGGGCAGTTATCTCTCTTTTCAGAGACGAAGAGGAGGATGGGGATATCAACCAAATCAACCTCAGGGCACTCAGCAGAGATCAAGATATTTATAGAGAGATGTTTGCGAAGGCGGTGTCGCTCTCTATCGATCAGAAAACTTTGGAGACCACTCTCTCTGTTAGCACACAGTCGCCAGAGGTTAGTTTGATGTTGGCGGACTCTATCTTGGTCAAGTTGCAGGAGTATATGACCCTCTACAAAACCTCTAAGACTCGCAACGAGTTGAAGTCTAATCAGAGCATGTTGAACGAGGCGCAGCAGAGATACTACACCGCGGACTCTATATATGCGGCAGCGTCGGACCGCACCAAAAATGTCACCTCTTCAGTTGCGCGCATTAGCCTCGATAGGTTGATGAACGAGAAGAATATGACATATCAGATCTATAACCAAATAGCTGCTCAGGTGGAGATGAACAAGACTAAGCTCAATGCCGAGACTCCAATCTTGACAATTATAGAACCAGCTTCGTTGGCCATCAAGGCGTCATCACCCCGAAAGGTTATGATCGTGTTAGGTTATGGCTTCTTGGGTGGGGTGATCGCTGTGGCCCCTATTATTTTTGCTCAACTGATGGGCAAGAAGAGAGAGGAGGAGGAGTCAACAGAGGATAATAGTGTTGCATAAGTACCAACCTCATAAAGGAGAAAAATAAAAAAAATTATAAGTCAGATGAAAAATTGGAAATTTAACATTCTCTGTTTTGTAGCAGCTCTATTTGTCGGAGCAGCTTCGGCGCAGAGTGTCAGCACAGAGATGTTGCAGCAGGCGGCAGCTATGGGCTATTCGGAGGCAGATGTACGTGCTCAAATGGCAGATAAGGGGGGTAGTGAATCTCAGTCCTCTATGCCAACAGCCCCCAAATCGGCAAATGCACAAGCCTTGAGAGGCATGCCTCAAGGTATGAGTGGGGTTGAGATGATAGGCGCGGAGTTGGTTGAGGTTGATCCTCAGACGCTCACTTTTGGAGAGAACTTTTTCAAAAATAAGAATGTCTCTTTTGAGCCAAGTATCAATATCCCCACGCCCAAGGATTACATCCTAACTTCGGGCGACGAGGTGATAGTTACAATCTGGGGCGATACCGAGCTTCTCTACAAAGAGGTTATCTCGCCCGATGGAATTGTCAATGTCCCCAACTATGGCCCCGTTAATTTGAGTGGCATGCGAGTTGATGAGGCTCAAAAATCTTTGGAGCAGAGGTTGTCTAAATCCTACAACTCTTTGGGTGAGACCTCTCAGTTAATGTTGAGCGTAGGTCAGATACGCTCGATCAAGGTGAATGTAACGGGCGAGGTCCTAAACCCCGGCAGCTACACCGTACCATCGTTGGCAAGCCTTTTCCATATCATGCACCTCAGTGGAGGAACAACGCCTATCGGTGACCTTCGTAATATCGAACTCTATCGCGACTCTAAGTTGGTGACATCTTTGGACCTTTACGACTATATAATCAACGGAAGCTCCAAGTCAAACGCTATCCTCAAGGAGGGCGATGTGGTAGTGGTTAAACCATACACAGCTCGCGTAGGGGTCAATGGAGCGGTTAAACGTCCGATGTATTACCAAATGAAGGGTAGTGAGAGTGTTGAGGATCTTATTAACTTCACGGGCGGATTCAATGACGATGCCTACAAGCAAGAGGTGAAGATCTATCGCAATAATGGATCGCACAAGGAGATTGTGATGGTCGACAAGGTGGATTTCGGCTCTATTGAACTAATTGATGGTGACTCAGTGTTGATAAATGTTGCCAATAACGAGTACAAAAATATTATCTCTATAGATGGCGCTGTATGGCGCGGTGGTGACTTCCAGTTCAACGACCAAGTTGGTACACTTAGTGCTTTGATCGACAAGGCTGGCGGATTGATGGGCAATGCCTTTGCTAGCCGTGGAATCATTACACGCCGTAACGATGACTATACATACTCTACAATCAACTTCGTCACTGCCGATATTGTGAATGGAAAGAGCGATATCGCCCTCCAAAACTACGATGAGATCTACATCCCACAAATTGATTTATTGAGGGAGGAGTACAAGGTTACTATCGTTGGAGAGGTTAACTCACCCAAGACGATTAGCTACAAAGATAACATGAATATCGAGGATCTTATCATCCTCGCAGGCGGTCTCAAGGAGTCTGCTTCGTTGGCTACGCTCGATGTCACTCGACGCGTGAAGAACCCTATGTCTATGGAGTATTCAGATCAAGCTGCCGAGACATTCAATTTCCAGATCAACGAAGATCTAACCCTTAACGAGTCAACAGCGGACTTCGTATTGGAGCCCTTCGATGTTGTCGCTATTCGTCGTAGCCCTCAATACAAGAAGCAAAATAAGATCTATATCATGGGCGAGGTTCTCTTCCCCGGAACGTACACGTTGACCAACGAAAACACCCACCTTAGCGATGTTATCGAGATGGCTCGCGGCCTAACGCCCAATGCCTATGTCAAAGGAACGAGCCTCACACGACGCGCTGAATCAAACGATGGTAATGTGCGCGACATCAACAATGGAGAGATGATGACCACAAGCGATGTGTCGGCTCAGGCGCTTAATCAGTTGAAGAACCTAACCTCAAGTCGCGACACTTTGGATGTTAGCGCAAATGATCTACGCGTCTTCTTGGTCGGTGTAGATATGGAGGAGGCCTTGGAGAACCCCGATGGCGATAGTAATGTCCTTCTTCAAGATGGAGATATTATCCTTATCCCCAAACGCGAGAATATCGTTAATGTGATCGGTGCTGTGAATTACCCCAATGCGACAACATATATGTCACGAAAATCTAAGTACTACGTCAGCGAGGGTGGTGGTTACAACCGTCAATCCATAAAGAAACCATTCGTTATCTACCCAAGCGGTCGTGTTGCAACAACCAAACGTGTTGCCCTCTTCTTCAAGAAATACCCCAAAGTCGAGCCGGGAAGTATCGTAGTTGTGCCATCTAAGTCAGAGCGCGAGCGTGCTACTTTGGCCGAGATAACATCAGCTGTCTCTAGCTTGGCCTCTGTCGCAACATCTATCTCAACTCTGGGTGTTGTCTTAAGCAAATAATCTCGCTTTAGTCGACTGCGTTTTTTAAGAGGCTTTTGGTCAGAGGCTGGACTGCCTCACGCCGGCGGGCGCACAGCGAGCTGTGATTTGTCCTCCTTGCGCTTTGTGTTGTGGCCGCGAGAAAGTTCACCTTCAGTGAACGTTTAATATAAAAGAAGTGGATTCTGTCCTCGAAAGCGAGCTTTCGGTTCAGTATCCACTTCTTTCATATTATTCCCCCGTTGGGGGAAACCCTCGCGGCCACCCCTCAAACAGAGGTGATCACATGCGAAGATTACATCTTTCTCAGTCTTTCTCTGGTCTACTCAGCTTTTCTCAGCACTTCTCAGTTCATTCGGTGAATGTATGAAAACCTCTGACCACAGCTCCTCAAAACAACCTCTCGATTGTTCCACGTGGAACAATCAAAATCACCTCCATTCGATCATGCACTTCACGGCAGGTGCGGATCCATTGCGGACGATATCGAATATAGCGACATTCTCTTGCTGGGTATAGTTCACAGTCATTATATCCCCATAGACACACTCGCTGATGTATTGTAGATCGACCCTTATGGCCCCACTCTTTTCGATCAAGGAGAGGGGGAGCATGTCTAACATCAGGTCTAGATAGCGAAGAGAGTTGACGTGCTTGTTGAAATCAATGTCGGAGTATGCGGCCTTGTGGTCGTGAGTGGATTGCGGTTCAAACGAGGGAATTTTCCGCGGACGATCAATAGGCGAGGGGAGATCTCGAAGAACAAACTCGCTGTAGGTTTCGTGTAGAGGGGTGAGGTCAATTGCCCTGCGTGACTTTATGTCGAGCATGCACCACTGCGAAACAGCTCCGCCAACCACAGCCCCTGCGGAGTCGGTGATCGAGAAGTTGCGCGTAGATACAAGACGGTTGTAGTCGCCAATCCAAGTGGATATTTCGAGCTTCTCGAAGACTTCGGGCAGATAGTCTAACTCAATAGAGAAGCGCGATAAAACCCACGTCAAATCATCCTTGTTGAGCTCCGTGACTCCCAGCCCCTTTGCGTTGGCATCGAAGCCTGCGACATTGAGCACGCCGCCAATAATAGTAGATATAGAGGCGCGATGGGTGTAGTCCGTGTCGTGCTCCTGAATTGTGATAGGGTAGATTGTAGGTGCTGCCATAGGAATAAAAATTTGTGTTAACTTCTGTACAGAAACAAAGTTACAATTTTTTTCGTTTCTGATTGCATTTCTATTGAATTTTTGTACCTTTGTTATGGTGGCCCGATCTGGGCGAGAGCCTCTAGCGGAACTGTAATCTAACCCAAAATATACTTTTTATGTCTAAAATTTCAACTTACACCCTCTCGGCTGGCGACATCGAGATGGTGGTGACAAACTATGGTGGTCGTGTGATGAAACTATTCGCACCCGACAGAGATGGCAAGATGGCCGATGTAGCCCTCGGCTACGAAACGACAGATGAATATCTAAACAATAAGGGCGAGCGATTCTTGGGTGCTGTGTGTGGACGCTATGGCAACCGCATAGCGTTGGGTGAGTTCACCCTTGATGGGGTTAAATACTCGCTCCCGATCAACAGCAAAGGACAATCACTCCACGGTGGTTTGAAGGGTATGGATAGCGTTGCATGGGATGTTGTGGAGCACACATCGAGCTACATCCTCTTTAGGCTCTTCTCGGCAGATGGCGAGGAGGGATACCCCGGAAACCTAACTGTAGATATGAGCTACGAGCTCACGCCCGACAATGAGTTTGTGATTAAATACAAAGCGACGACCGACAAGGCGACTGTGTTGAACCTCACTCACCACTCATATTTCAACCTCCGTGGCGAGGGAGATGGCATGGTCACGGACCACCTTTTACAGATCAATTCGGAGTTTTTTATCCCAGTAACGGAGGTATCTATCCCCACGGGCGAGGTGCTAAAGGTGGAGGGCACGCCATTCGATTTTCGCGAGCTAAAGCCCATTGGTCGCGACATAAACCAAGATGACCACCAAATCAAAATGGGCGCTGGTTACGACCACTGCTGGGTGTTGAACAATGGCGGAGAGGTGGCATTGGCCGCTACACTCATCGAGCCCGAGAGCGGACGACGCATGGATGTCTACACCGACCAAGTGGGCATACAGTTCTACAGCGGCAACTGGTTCGATGGAAAGACCGCATCGAAGTCGGGCGAGGGGTGTTACCTCAGCCGCGGATCGTTGGCTCTGGAGACTCAGCTGTTCCCCGACGCACCCAACAATCCACACTTCCCAACTTCGCGCCTCGACGTTGGCGATGAGTACACACACACCTGCATCTACAAATTCTCGGTAGAGGAGTAGTCGATGGGGTTAATTGTTGCGCGTTTTGCAGCCAAAAGGTGCAACAAATAAAAAATAATTATTACCTTTGTTCATTAAAATATAACCAAAGCTAAAATAAATCAAAACATTATGGTTGATATCTTTGAACGCCTCGAAAAGAACGTAGGCGGCCCTATCGGGCAATATATGAATGCAGCTCACGGATATTTCGCATTCCCTAAATTGGAGGGAGAGCTAGGTCCACACATGAAGTTCCGTGGCAAGATGATGCTTAACTGGTCTCTGAACAACTACCTCGGATTGGCTAATCACCCCGAAGTACGCGAGGCGGATGCCAAAGGAGCTGCCGATTTCGGTATGGCTGCACCTATGGGTGCTCGCATGATGAGTGGTCAGACTAAGTACCACGAGCAACTAGAGCGCGAACTTTGCGCATTTGTGGGCAAGGACGATGCCTTCCTTCTTAACTTCGGTTACCAAGGTATGATCTCGATCATCGACTGCTTGCTCACGCACCGCGACGTTGTGGTATACGACGCGGAGTGTCACGCTTGTATCATCGACGGTTTGCGTATGCACAAAGGTAAAAGATTCGTTTATGGTCACAACGACGAGGAGTCGCTCCACCTACAACTTCAACACGCTACAGACCTCGCAGAGTCACAACGCGGCGGTGTATTGGTTATCACCGAGGGTGTGTTCGGAATGAAGGGAGACCTCGGTTTCCTCGACAAAGTTGTTAAGGCAAAGGAGAAGTTCAACTTCCGCCTTCTCGTAGACGACGCACACGGATTTGGTACAATGGGTGCCAATGGACGAGGTACAGCTGAGCACTTCGGTGTGATCGACCAAGTGGATGTTTTGTTCAACACATTCGCTAAATCAATGGCTGGAATCGGTGCTTTCGTAGCTGGTCCAAAGTGGTTGATTAACTTCTTCCGCTACAATATGCGCTCGCAGCTTTACGCTAAATCTCTCCCAATGCCGATGGTTATGGGTGCACTCAAAAGACTTGAACTTATCAAAGCTCACCCAGAATATTTGGCTAAATTGTGGGAGGTGACAAATGCCCTCCAAACAGGACTCAAAGAGAATGGATTCAATATCGGTGTGACTCAATCTCCCGTGACCCCAGTCTACATGAAGGGTGGAGTTAATGAGGCTACAAACCTCGTTGTCGACCTCCGCGAGAACCATAACCTCTTCTGCTCAATCGTTGTATACCCAGTGATCCCTAAGGGCGAAATCATCCTCCGCGTGATCCCTACAGCTGTACACACAATCGAAGATGTAAACTACTCTTTGGAGGCCTTCAAAGCCGTTCGCGATAAGCTCGAATCAGGCGTATACGCAGCAATGCCAATCCCTGTGATGGCTGAGTAAGTAAGGTGGCTTTTTGTTTGGCCTTGGTCAGAGGCTGGACTGCCTAACGCCGGCGGGCGCACAGCAAGCTGTGATTTGTTTTCCTTGCGCTTTGAGTGTGTTTGATGCGAGCGCGGAAGTTCACCTTTGGTGAACGTATAATATAAAAAGATTGTCACGGACATTGAAAGCGAGCTTTCAGTCCGTGACAATCTTTTTATATTACCCCCTCTCGGGGGTCTCCGCTCACGCAACATCCCCACTCAACCGAGTGGCAGCATGCGAAAGTTTTCGTTCTGTTCGATGCCTCTCTGCAACTTTTCTCAGTCCTACTCAGTATTAACCTGAGTTTTGGATAAGAAAAATTCTTATTTTCAGGTTGGTTCATATTATTTTTCTTATCCAAAACGCAG
>JBCQUO010000101.1:0-2991 GCA_047173955.1 Rikenellaceae bacterium | reverse complement strand
TCTACAGGTGCTGCTAAGGCTGTAGGTGTAGTTATCCCTGAGTTGAAGGGTAAACTTACTGGTATGGCTTTCCGCGTTCCAACTTTGGACGTTTCTGTAGTTGACCTAACTGTACGTTTGGAGAAGGGTGCTTCTTACGCTGAGATCAAAGAGGCTATCAAGTCTGCTTCTGAGAACGAGATGGCTGGTATCTTGGGTTACACTGAGGATGCTGTTGTCTCTACAGACTTCACAAGCGATGCTCGTACCTCTATCTTCGACGCTGACGCTGGTATCGCTCTTAACGACAACTTCGTGAAGGTGGTTTCTTGGTATGACAACGAGTGGGGTTACTCTAACAAAGTTGTTATGTTGATCGAGAAGATGAACGCTTACAACAACAAGTAGTAGCTTGACTCTTTCAAGAGTTTTTTTCTACATCTCTCACCTCTTTTTGGGGTGGGAGATTTTTTTTGCCCATATTGCTCCTAATTGTTCCATGTGGAACAATTTCTTATTTGGGTCTTAAGTGGGTATGTGTGAGTGGATTAAGGCTGATTAAAGGTATTTGAGAATCCTTTAAAATTCATTATCTCGGTCTATAGTACATAAGCGATCCGAATATTCGACTCTCGGAGGGTTAAATTTCATCTACCTATCAACGTTCTCTGGATCGGAGTCAAACAGGGTGTTATTTTTCTTGCTTCTCTCAATATTTATTTGTAATATTGTTTTTCGACCAACTTCAACGACCTAAAAAAATCTTAAACTAAAATAACCGCGATGAAACTTAAATTTTTACTATCGCTGCTCATCATAGCGATAGGCAGTGGTGCAGGTGCACAAACCAAAAATTCATACAATGTCTGTGACCATGACGTTGTAGCCGACGGAGTGACACTCAATACATCGGCAATCCAAAACCTAATAGACAAAGTTAGCAAGAAGGGTGGGGGGCAGATTGTCTTTGGCCACGGTGAGTACCTCACAGGAAACCTAATGTTCAAATCCAATGTCGAGCTACACCTCCAGAAGGGGGCGGTGATATTGGGAAGCACCAACCCATATGACTATCAGCCTCTAGAGACCAAGAAGGCAGAGGGTGATAATCATAGGTCCGACAACTCCAAATTAGCCCTTATCTTGGCTCACAACTGCGAGGATATAGCGATCACGGGCGAGGGAACGATCGACGGTCAGGGGCTCTATTTAGCCCTCGCAATTGACAGCCTGCACCACTCGGGAGATATGATAGATCCAAACTACAACACGCGCAGAATGAGAACCAAGGAGACCATGCGTCCCAAGCTATTCTTCATGTCGGAGTGCGATGGAATCACAATAGAAGGTGTTCACCTGCGCAACAGCGCGTGCTGGGGGTTGACATTCGATATATGCCGAAACCTCACCATTGATAGGGTAGATATGTTCAACAGGGCATACTGGAACAACGATGGAATAGATGTCACCGACTCATACAATGTCCGCATAACAAACTGCAACATCAACACCGCCGACGATGGTATATGCCTCAAATCGTATCACGACAACACATTCAACGACCAGATCTACATTGCCGACTGCACAATCCGCACAAGTGCAAGCGCCATAAAATTTGGAACAGCATCGTGGGGCGGATTCAAGAATGTAACCATAGAGCGTATAAAAGTTCGCGACACATACCGCTCGGCCATAGCCATAGAGTCGGTCGATGGTGGCGATATTGAGAATATAATAGTGCGCGACATCGAGGCCATAAACACTGGCAACCCTCTATTTATTCGCCTAGGTCACCGAAGTGGAGAGGCCCCCGGAACAGTCAAAAACATCCACATAAGTCGCATGTATGTCGAGGTTCCTTTCGGTCGCCCAGATCAAGAGTATGACCTCCGCGGCCCTGCCCTCGACTACTTCCACAACCCACTTCCTGCCCCCATAACTGGTATCGCAGGGCACAACATCCAAGATGTCGTGCTCGAAGATATAGAGATCGTATACCCCGGACGCGCCTCAAAAAGCATGGCCTACACGCCTCTATATAGGTTGGACTACATAGACGAAAAGGCCAACAGCTATCCCGAATTTTCGATGTTTGGCGAGATGCCGACATGGGGTTTCTACGTCAAAAACGTCGATCGTATATCTATGAAGAATATAACCCTCCGACTCAAAGAGCCCGACTTCAGACCTGCATTCGTTTTCCATAATGTCGCAGGTGTGAAGATGGAAAATATCAACCTCCCTCACAATATCGACAAAAAAGATGTCATCCTAAAAGGTGTCACCGACTACCAAATAGAGAATGATGCCGCCGTCGAAATGTTGGAGTAGCGACTTTTTTGGCTGTGGTCAGAGGCTGGACTGCCTCACGCCGGCGGGCGCACAGCAAGCTGTGATTTGTTTTCCGTGCGCTTTTGTGTGTCGTGGCCGCGAGCGATGTTCACTTTCAGTGAACGTTTAATATAAAAGAAGTGGATTCTGTCCTCGAAAGCGAGCTTTCGGTTCAGTATCCACTTCTTTTATATTATTCCCCCGTTGGGGGAAACCCTCGCGGCCACACCTCCACCCAACCGAGTGGTAACATGCGAAATCCACGTTTTATTTGTCACATCTTCACTTGACTCAGCCATTCTCAGCTTTTCTCGGCGCTACCCAGTCTATGGTTCCCATTCACCATTTCCCCTTCGTCATTGCGGCCTACGATCCGCAATCCCTAGCGTAACACTGCAATGAGATTGCGGATCGTGGTCCGCAATGACGATTAGATCTAGAAAAACGAAGTTTTTCGCGGATCCGCGGAGACCTCTCCGCCGCCTGCGCAAGTTAGGGTAGTACTCGGTTCACACCCTCAGAAAAATCGCCTTCCGGTGCTGTAAGTTTAATGATGAATGGGAGCATACCAAACTGAGTAGAGTAATAACGTGAGTTTTGGATAAGGGAACCTTATTCAAAACACCTCTAAAATAAGTCTCCCCCAACGGTTTGGGGGAGATTTAGAGGGGGTTATCGAAT
>JBCQUO010000100.1:0-3007 GCA_047173955.1 Rikenellaceae bacterium | reverse complement strand
GCGAAGGAGAGTTTTACCTCTCTTTCCTCTCTGAAAAAATATTTTATCTCATTCTCTGCAACTTCCCAATTCCTCAGTTGCATTTACAAGTTGAATTCAGGTTTAATATTAAACAAAGTTAATTAAGTGTATTGAAAATTTACCAACCATTTTTGACCACATTACTAAAAAACTTCTCGACTGGTTTCCCAATCGAGAAGTTATTATTTGTGCGAAAAATTCGCTATTCTTTAAATTAAATGGTGAGACTTGATAATGTCGGTTAGAGTGATGAGTTAATGTTTCTCAGACTTAAATGACATGTGTAATTGTTTAAATATCAAAATATTATACTATTTTTTGATATTGTTATAGTCTCATATAATGAATCTTATTTCTTATTCTTAGGAGCCAAGATCATATTCATCTTCTTACCCTCTAGTTTTGGCATAGCCTCTACCTTCGCGATCTCCTCTAGGTCGGTCGCGAAACGTAACAACAAGATCTCGCCTTGCTCCTTAAATACAATCGAACGACCTCTAAAGAATACATAAGCCTTCACCTTCGCTCCATCTTTGATAAAGTTCTCGGCATGCTTAAGTTTGAAGTTATAATCGTGGTCATCGGTTTGAGGTCCAAAACGGATTTCCTTTAGTACAACTTTTGTTTGGTTTGCCTTCAACTCCTTCGCCTTCTTCTTTTGTTGATAAAGGAATTTAGAATAATCGGCAATACGACACACTGGAGGATCAGCCTTTGGCGAGATCTCGATTAAATCGAGTTCCATCTCATCGGCTAGTTTGATAGCGTCGCGAGTCGACATTACCTTAGACTCTTCGATGTTGTCACCTACCAAGCGTACTTGTGGCACATTTATCTCGTTATTGGTGCGGTGTGGGTTCTCCTTTTCGGGTAGTTTACGACCGCGATTTGCTCCCATTGGCCCTGCTGGCTTTGGGCGTGCTGTGTTATTCCCCGAGAATGCAGGTCTCGACTGGAATGGTTTTGGTGCTGCTATAGCTTTGTCCTCCTAAATTTAGTTATACTTATTTGCTACTCTTTGCGTGAGTTGATTGCAAAGATAAAAATTTTTTTTCAAAAATTGTGCAATTTCCAATAAAAAACGCCCCCACTTTTATATCTTTGTAGCGAATTTTTAATTAAAATAAAGTTTTATGGCAGATATACATGCACACGAAGTGCTCCACATGATGGAGGGGAATAGTTATACGGTTGAGTTGTTGAGATGTGCAATAGCTGAAAAATTTGGCGCAGACGCCACTTTTTGTACCTGCTCTGCAAAGGGGTTAACTATCGACAAGCTAATAGTTTTTCTTGAAGCTAAAGGCAAATTTAAACCCACCGACAATGGGTTTACTATGGATATAACAAAAGTTTGCGAGGATTATTAATTGATGTAAGAGTTACGTTTATCATAACGTTTATAACAAAAAAATAGGGATAGTGATTCAAATTGAAGAGTATCTATCCCTATGATTTTTATGTCTTATGGTTTATGTTATGGTATTTTCCATATCATAAATAAATTACTTCACCTTATTGTCTGTTCCATTATCGGTAACTTTACCATCGCTTGTGACGGTGCAGTTTGATGTAGTTGTGTTCAATTCGACAGCCATTCCTGTTGCGTTGATGAGTTCAACCCCTACGGCTGGTGCTTTGCCCATTGGTGAGAATCCATTATTTGCTGCTGGGCTACTTGTTCCGATTAAAATTGGAAGCTCCTTGGTGCGAGATTGATTGTTGTAGTTCGAGATTTTGATTTTGTGGTTGTTGCCTCTAATTGCAGCTAAGCAGTGTACCGTATAATCAGAAACTGTTGGAAACAACTCTAATTCGATGTTGCATGGTTTGTCGGATTGGGTGCTCATATTGAGAAGTGGACCATATTGAGCATCTCCACGGCTCGATTTAACATCTACACCCGATAGGTAGTAGCTCACTTCGCACCCTTGAGCTTCGCAATTTTCGATATTCATATCCTCATCCATGCGAGTAAATGCAAATCCAATACGTGTATTCTTTGCACGACAATTAACGAGAGTCACTTTACCTGTTTTATTTTTATCGGGTCCTCCAGTACCATAATTTCTAAAACCACATTCGCTTAGCGATTTCACATATCCAGGGGTTATAACACTCTCGCCATCGCGATTTTTGTAGACCGACTTGAAGTTTATATCATATGCAACGCCCGATTTTTCGGCCAACATATCATCGGTAGATCTAACAACTGCCTCGGCATAACAATTTTCGAAATAGACATCTCTACCTCCCTGAACAAAGAATAGGTGTCCTAATGATTTCGAATATATAGAACAATTTACAATTGTGTCGCCTAGACCCTCAACCAATAATCCGCTGTGTTTGTTAAGACGAGTAACCTTCGAACTTCCCTTGCCAAGCAGATCTCCATAGCCTAGAGGGTGCGATCCACTCATATTGAGAGTAACACCGTCGATTTTGTTGTTGTCGCCTGTGATTACAAAAGAACGTGCACCCTTTGTGGTTGGAGGGTTATTGCCAATGTCGGTGATTGTGAGTCCTTTGATTGTGTTGTTGGCTCCTGTGATTTGGATTTCGTTTATTGATGCGTCGAATGCGCCAAGTAGCTCCGTGTCGATTTCGATATTGACACCCTCCAAATCGAAGGTGTTGCCACTTCCGCTAAATAGGATCATCGCCTTGCGATTCATAGCGTCGGCAAATTGGGTGTTGCGAATAACCTTTGGAGTTAAATAATCTTTCATTTGATAGACTCCAGGGGTCATTTTAACTTTTGTGTTTGACAATGCAGCCACTTCGGCAAGCTCCGCCACCGACGAGATTGTACGCACGCCACTATTGGCACACGAGATAGCCACTGTGCAGATCATGATTGCCACCGATAAGAGCGACATCGAAATAATGTTTTTCATACGTAAATTAAATCATTATAAATAGCTATATTTCAGCTATTTTGTTAATATTCTTTGTGTTTTGACAAATTAAGAGTTAGCCCTTGTCT
>JBCQUO010000099.1:0-3021 GCA_047173955.1 Rikenellaceae bacterium | reverse complement strand
CATCTGAAATGTGCTTGGAGTACATCTCAGATGGATTGTTGTGGGGTGCGGTTTGGTTTACCGGACAGCAATAATTTGAATTTTACCCCCCCCCTATTTGAATTTACAAATTCTTGTATAAATGAAGCTATATTGTAAATGTGACTGTAATATTGTAAATATTGCAATGAAAATGGCTTGCATCATAGCATTAATCTCCGTAAAATTGCAGCGTGTAAAAATCTCATTTTTTAACAACGAATATATTGTTTGGTTTTAAATATAGAAATAGCAATATTTTTTCGATGGATAGCTTTAATTTCAATTATAGAATTTTAATAAAATATAAATATACTATTAATATGCGCAGACGAGGAATAACACAGTGTATCCTGTTATGTGGATTTATGTTAGCAATGACCATGCAGGTCTTTAGTGCTCAGGCGCAAGACGCAGATGATGAATCGGTTTCGATCCATTTTGTGGTTGCGAGGGCTATCATATATCCAGATTTTTCGGATAATAGACGCAAGTTCGACATGTTGTCGAAGTTGCTCGATGACTTACGAGCGGACTCGCTTGCAACGATCACCAAGATCACGGTCGACAGTTACGCTTCGCCCGAGGGTGGAACAGTCTACAACCAGAAGCTCACCGAGCGACGTGCCGATAGCCTCACGATGTATATCGAGGATAACATGGCGGTTGAGAAGGGATTCATCCAAAAAAAGGCGCATGGTATCGCGTGGGAGAGGTTCAGAGAGGCTGTCGCTAACTCCGACATGCCCGATCGAGATGGTATCTTGTGGATCGTCGACAATGTAAAGGAGGAGACGTGGAAGCGCGTCAAGCCCGACGACAGATGGTTGACTTTGGTCGATAGCCGTATCAAGCACCTTATGGATTATAAGGGAGGTGCCCCCTACCGCGATATGTACGATAACCTCTTCCCCGATCTACGTTCGGGAAGTGTTGTCACGGTCTACTTCAAACGCGAGCTGCCACCTGTTATCCAAAAGGAGATCGTTGTGGCACCTGAGCCTGAGCCCGAACCAGAGCCCGAACCAGAACCAGAGCCCGAATATATCCGCAAGCCTCTGTTCGCCATCAAGACGAACCTCTTGTTCGATGCCGCTACTCTTCTCAATGCCGAGATCGAGGTACCCATCGGCGATCGTTGGTCTGTTGAGGGCGAGTGGGTCTTCCCATGGTGGACGTGGGATAATGGCGCGGCCGATAGCAAACGTCACCGCATACAGATGCTCAATGGTAACCTCGGGGCTAAATATTGGCTTGGCGACCGTACCGACAAGTTGCAGCTCACGGGTTGGTTCGTGGGAGCTTACGTAGGTCTGGGTCTCTACGATTTCGAGCGCGATGCCAAGGGATACCAAGGAGAGTTGAACTTCATCGGTGCTGTTTCGGGAGGTTACGCCCACACTATATTGAAGAAGTGGGTACCAAGTGGCAATCTACGCATGGAGTACTCTTTGTCGTTGGGATATTTCCAGACCGACTATCGTTACTACGAAGCTACCTATGGCTCCGATAATTTGTGGCATCCTATCCGTCAATCCAACCACACTATGTCGTGGATTGGCCCTACTCGCGCACGTGTATCGTTGGTTTGGATGTTGAACTATATGAAATTGAAAAAGGATTAAGCGATGAGACGAATATCTATTTTACCCATCCTGTTCTCCCTATTCATCTCTTGCGACAGACAAGATTTGGAGGAGAAGGTCTACACACACGCATTGTTGCCTGTCTTGATTGACTGGGAATCCAAGGCGCTGTTGTATGTCGACAACGATACAAATGGCGATCTATATAGCGCCTCTGTATGGTTGTTCCCCACCGCCACGAGCGAGTACCAAGGCGACGCTATGGAGTTCAAGTTGAGTGACCCCGAGTTGGGTTATATCGAGGTGCCTGTGGGCGAGTACGATGTCTTGGTCTTCAATAAGACTGTCTCGGACTTCACCTCCAATGTCGGTTTCCGCGGCACGGACAAGTTCGACACCTTTGAGTACTATATCAACGAGGACTCGCGCTTCTCGTTGTTCAGCAGTAGGAGCGACTCGGACATCACCTCTCTTGCGCCCGACATGTTGGCGGCGTGGTCTATGGAGGATGGCGGCACTTTGGTTGTTACTCAGGGTATGTTGGGTTACTACGAGGAGATCGTCTCTCTACGTAGCCGCTATAGCTCTACTAAGGCCACTGTCGACGATTTTGCGGACCTCTCGGACGATTTGAAGCAGTTGTTGTATGTCACCCCCGAGCGTCTTATCCACAATGTCACTCTGGTCGAGACTGTCTGGAACATGAATAATGCCACGGCGGCTCAGGCTACACTCAAAGGGATGAGTACCTCGGTTAACCTCTCGAAAAAGAGCTATTCGACCACTACCACTTCGCATGTTGTCACCTTCACGACTAAGGACTACCTCGACGATCTGGAGTTCAAGCATGGCACCATGTCTGGGTCGACCAATGTCGTGGGCCCCTTGGACGAGGATTCATCCTACAGTGTCGAGACCCTCTTCACTTTGGCTTCGGAGTACGATGGCAGTTTGATCTATCCCACACCCCCTGCCGACCCCTACACGGCCGATGTATCGTCGCAGGTCAACGAGGCGATCATAGGACTCGATAAGTGTTTCTCTATCTATATCGACATCGGCATCGAGCTCCCCGAGTTGCAGGTCGAAATCGAGGATAGCGGCTTCTCGGTCAATGTGTCGGATTGGGGCGAGACAATCGTGATACCGATGTAAGTGAGTTAGGAGTTAAGAGTTAAGAGTTAGGAGTTAAGAGTTAGGAGTTAAGAGTTAGGAGTTAAGAGTTAAGAGTTAGGAGTTAGGAGTTAGGAGTTAGGAGTTAAGAGTTAGGAGTTAGGAGTTAGGAGTTAGGAGTTAAGAGTTAGGAGTTATTCACCATTAACCATTAACCATTAACAATTAACCATTAACCATTAACCATTAACCATTAACCATTAACCATTAACCATTAACCATTAACCATTAACCATTAACCATT
>JBCQUO010000034.1:0-22099 GCA_047173955.1 Rikenellaceae bacterium | reverse complement strand
TGAAAATATAGTGGTTCTATACTGAAATTTAATAGTGAAAAATATCGCTTCAAGAGTGCTTTTAAAAATATGGCAATAATTGTTTTACACTACTTAATTCGCACGAATCAGCAACAGAGAGTTAAGTAGGGGTATTATGATGAGTAGATTTCGGAGATTTTTGACCATGACCATAGCCATTTTGGCAATGTGGTCATGTGGCGTTACGCGTCAAATTCCACAAGGAGAATATCTGCTCAACAGGGTCGTAATCGACGAGGACAAGGTGGTCTCCAAGGGTGTGATGATCCCGGGATATGAGCTGGAGAGGTATGTACGTCAAGCCCCAAATAAAAAGGTGCTGGGGACAAATTTTTATATTTGGGTATACAACTCAGCCAAAGTCGACAAGGATAATTGGTGGAATAGGCTAAAACTCAAAATAGGCGAAGAGCCCGTCTACTACAGCGAGGAGTTGACCCAAAAGAGTGTGGAGAATTTGAAGATCTATATGAACTCGCAGGGTTTTTACGCCTCGGAGGCTAGCTTCGAAATTGACACCACAACCCACTCCAAACGAGCTACGGTAACCTACACAGCGACACAAGGTAGACCATACATAATCAACGGTATGGACTATCACTTTCGCGACACCCTCATTAGACCTGTTGTGTTGCAGGATACCACACTGTCATTGGTCAAAAGAGGGGATATCTTTAGCGTGAGCCTTCTGGATAAAGAGCGTGAAAGGGTCGCGACACACCTGCGCGAAAATGGCTATTTTAGATTCACAGTCAATAACATAGAGTATGAGGTCGACACATTGAGGGGTGACTTCACAGTCGACATAAAGATGATTGTCAAGAAGTACCTTTCGGGGTACGACGAGAGGGGAAATGCGATATTCACCGACAATGCACGTTACCGCGTCGAGGAGATAAATATGTTCCCCGACTTCGACCCCACGGTTGTGGTCAACGACTCTACTTTTTTGACCAAAATAGATACCACAAAGTGGAGAGGGCTAAATATAATTCACTACCAAGACCAAAGACCCAATATCCGCGAAAGTGTTCTGCGCCAAGCGGTGCCGATATACCCCAAGCGAATGTATAATTTGGCTCTGGTCAACCAAGCCTACCAAAACCTAATGTCTATAGGTTACTTCAAAAGTGCGAGGATCTCCTTTGCAGAGATCCCCGAGCCCCTAAACACAACCGACACACTGCGTCTAAGGCGACGAATAGAGCCCGTAGATGAGATCAAGACAGACTCCCCGATTGGTTATCTATCGAGCTACATTTTGTGTACCCCAGCCCTTAAGCAGAGCTTCAATATGGAGTTCGAGGCGAGCACGACATCGAGCTTTTATGGAATAACAACAACCATCGGATACCAAAATAAAAATATATTCAGAGGGGCTGAATCCTTCGATATAGATTTTGTCGCGGGGTACGAACATATGAAGGCCCCCGATGCTATCAAGACACGAGCAACGGAGCTTGGAGTGAACATCGGACTCTCAATCCCTCGATTTATAATCCCCGGCTTTAAGTATCGCTTCCCGATGTCAATCAAGCCACGCACAAAGATCGAGGCTTCGGTCAATTTCCAAGATCGCCCATACTACAAACGCACACTCTCGAGCGTGGGCGTGAGCTATTCGTGGTTGTCTAAGAAGTATGCGAGCTTCACGCTCAAACCCATAGATATAAACCTTATCGACATGAAATATATCGACGAGGATTATTACGAACAGTTGGAAAATGAATACCTCAAAAATAGCTACGAGACCCAACTTGTGATGGGGCTTAGCGCTGGGTACACATACAACAACCAAGGGCGCAACCCTCTGGGAAACTCAACGATTGTGAGGCTCAATGTCGAAGTGGCTGGAAACCTCGCCAACGGAATTATGAAGATCGGAGGGGTCGAGAAGTCTCGCGATGGATACTACGAGATCTTCGGAATCCCCTATGCACAATATGTACGCACCGATATTAACTCCAGCCGCAAGATTGTCGTTGGAGACAATAGCGCAATCGTCGGACGTATATATGCAGGTATCGGCATCCCCTACGGAAACTCCACATCGTTACCCTTCGACAGGTTATTTTATGCAGGCGGAAGCAATAGCATGAGGGGTTGGACCCCTCGCACCTTGGGACCCGGATCGTCGGAGTTACCCGAAGATATGGTCTACCCCACTCAGCTGGGAGATATAAAGTTGGAGACAAACCTCGAGTTTAGATTCCCTCTGTGGGGGATGATTCATGGAGCCACATTCCTCGATCTGGGAAATGTATGGTACCTGAAGAATAGCTACAACTCATACGACGATGGTGCTACATTCAGCTTCGATACATTCTACAAACAGCTCGGATTCAACACTGGTTTTGGCCTGCGACTAGATATTCAATTTGCAGTGCTGCGCCTCGACTGGGGTATTCAGCTCCATAACCCCAACCTAACAGTTGGTGATCGCTGGATCCACAACTTCGACTTCGCCAATACCGCCATTAACTTTGGTGTGGGATATCCATTTTAAATCTTTGGGGTGAGCTTTGCCAAATAGTCGTAATGTCCTCCGCGACGCAATATCTCGCACTCGAAGCCATTGGCCTGAGCATGATAATCGAGGGTTTGGGGGTCTATGTATAACCAATCGAAGCTCTCGCCCTTGATGTCGCCATAGCACATCTGAAAATCGACCTCGCCATAGTAATCCCCCATAAGATCTATCTCGTAGCTACCATCCTCCTCTTCGAAGAGGTACTTCAGGTCGCTTGAATCCATCAATACAAACCCCTTGGGGTTAAGGAGTTGCTTTATGCGCGCAAAGAATTGGGGCATATTTTGGAGTCGACCGATGATGCCAGAACCATTCATAAGCATTAGTATCGTATCGAATTTCTCGTCGAAGCTCACGTCGAAGAGGTCCACTTGACGTGCATCCACCACTCCGCGTTGTGTCATGACCTCGACCGAGAGGGGAGAGATGTCGATCGCACACACCTCACGCTTTTGGTCTTGGAGAGCTAGGGCGTGACACCCTGCTCCAGCGCCGACATCGAGCACGCGACCCACAGCCAACTTTAGCGCCAACTTTTCGAGCGCGGGCATCTGCTTTACCGACCTAAAGAGCTGATTCACAGGCAACTCATCTTCGTCGAACTGCGACGACAGAACGCGCAATTTAGATGCTTTGTGGTGTGTATAAAAATCGCGTATCGCAGAGCCCATAGGGTCTTGATCGGGGGTAAGGAGTTTTGTGTTCAATGTTCAATTATTTTTGATTGCCACAAAAGTACAAAAAGGATATTAAAAACGCGAGAAAGGTTTTTAGTTTCTCAAAAAAATTGTACCTTTGTTTACTGACTAAACCTAACTTAAATTATGAAAATTAAATCTATTATCGTTGCGATAGCCGCGATGTTGTCTCTATACACTGTGGATACCGCCCAAGCTGCGGAGGTTACGACTGTCTCATCTTTGGAGGAGCTTATGCCCTACCTCAAGATGGATAACGTCAATGTTAAGATGGCTCCCGGCACCTATATTTTCACGGCCAAAGATGCTCAGTCCAAGATCTTCCGCACCCCAATCGAGGTTGTCGAGGGACGTTTGACATACGCTATGATTCCAATTTTTGGTAGCAATAGCACCTACGACTTCACGGATGTAACAATCGAGGTCGAGACTGTGGTATTTAACGCCTACGAGAACTGCGAATTCGTGGAGCTACATATTTTGGGTAGCAACAATGTGGTCAAGAACCTTAAGTTGCAAGATGTAGGTAGCCCAGATGATTTCCCTCAGTGGGGATGTGTGAATGTTGTGATAGATGGAGCCAACAACCGAATAGATGGCGTTGAGATCCGAAGCACAGGATCTACGCCATATGGATATGGAGAGCTTTTTGGCAAGGGTGGACCAACGACTATCAAACACAAGAAGCATAGCGCATGCTTGGTGCGCGGATACCAAAACCACGTTAAGGATTGCAAGATCTACCACCGTGCATATGGTCACTGTTTGTTTATGCAGGCGGCCGACAAACCTCTTATCGAGGGAACGTACATCGAAGGAACGATGACCACCACCGACAAGGTTTTGGAGGAGAGGGGCAGCGGATCGAAAGCCGACAAGATCAACTTCAAGACCGTTTGGGGATATGAGGTCCCCACGGGCTACACGATCGCATTGACCGAGGCTGGTATACGTGCCTACGACTCAGGTAACACAATTGTCGATGGGGTACGCATCACTAAACGCGGAACCTCGAACGCCACGGTTCGCGGATGTACAGTTAAGCATGCGCGCGTGGGGGTTGTGATCTCGCACTCCAAAGGGCAAAACCTAATTGAGGATTGCACGGCTATAGGTACCGAAAGAGGCTTCGCGGTGGGTGATGGAGGTAAGATCCTCCGCTGCCGCACAGATGTTGCATTTGGACCTGCCCTTGTTATGGCATACGACCGCACAGCAAATGTAACGGCCGACATTACGATCATCCCCTACCCCGAAGGTGAGAATAAATACATGGGCAATGGTAGCGGACAGATCGCTCTAATCAAGGGTGTTGGCCACAATATCTCGATCAAGCGCGACCCTTCGTTGAAGGATTCAGACATCGACAAAAACCTCACGATCTGTGTTGGAGGCGACGACAACACCATCGGGGCACGCGCCAAGGTCAATGAGTATCGCGCTTCGGATATGGACATTTACAACGAGACAACATTCCCAATCCTGATCGACAAGAACGGCTCAGAGATCCGCGTAAAGACAAAGGGAGAGGTGGTTGACAACGGAGAGAAGAACACCATTACAAAGTTATAATTCACACCTCGAGCATAAATAATTTAATTATGTATACAAAACAGATTTTAAGCGGCACAGCATTGACACTTAGTCTGCTCTCGAGTGGAGTGTGCCAAGCGGCACCCAAGCAGCCCAATGTACTTATCATCTTGGTTGATGATTTAGGGTGGAACGACCTAGGATTTATGGGCAGCGAATATTACGAGTCACCCAACATCGACAAGTTAGCATCGCAAGGTATGCAGTTTTCGAACGCATATGCAGCATGTCAAGTATCGAGCCCATCGCGCGCATCTATCCTCACAGGTAAATACACCACCAACCATGGTGTGACCAACTTCCTTGGTGCTCCTACGGGCGAGGCGTGGCGCAAGAAAGCGCGCTACACAAAGATGCTCCCACCCCAATATGCCCCCAACATGTCACTCGAGGAGTCGACACTCCCCGAATACCTCAAAGAGAATGGATACAAGACCTTTATGGCTGGTAAGTGGCACCTCGGAGGCGAAGGGTCACACCCCGAGGACCATGGATTCGACATCAACAAAGGTGGTTGGGACACGGGATCTCCCGTGGGTGGATATTTCTCTCCATGGCAAAACCCCAAACTTCCAAATGAGATAGAGGGCGAGAACCTATCTATGAGGTTGAGTCGCGAGACAGTTGACTTCATTGCCGACCACACCAAGAAAAATAAGAAACAGCCATTCTTCGCATTCCTATCTTTCCACGCTGTGCATAGCCCCATCCAAACCACCGAGGAGAAGTGGAGCTACTTTAGAGACAAAGCCGAGGAGATGGGGATCAAAGAGGAGGGGTTCCGCTACGATGGAGCGATGCCTGTGCGCCAGAACCAAGATAACCCTGTCTATGCAGGTTTGATCCAACAGATGGACGATGCTGTGGGTGTGGTGCTCGACGCATTGGAGGAGATGGGGGTAGATGAAAACACTATGATTATCTTCACGAGCGACAACGGTGGTGTTGTCTCGGGCGACAACTTCTCGACATCCCTCAAACCCCTACGCGGAGGAAAAGGTATGCAGTGGGAGGGCGGAATACGTGTCCCCATGATTATCCGCACCCCATCGGGCGAAGGGGCTGGCGTGGTATGTGATACCCCCGTATCGGGAATTGACTGCTACCCCACTATTGTCGACTATATAGGTTTGCCACAAAACACCAACCAAGCGGTCGACGGTGTATCGGTCATGCCCCTTGTCAAGGGCGAAGAGATAGCCGAGAGACCCCTATATTGGCACTACCCTCACTACGGCAACCAAGGTGGTGAGCCTTCGGGAATAATCCGCGATGGCGAGTGGAAACTTATTCGCTACTACGAGGATGACCGTTTGGAGCTATACAACCTACGTATCGACCTCAGCGAGCTTGAGCCTCTCAACCACCTATATCCACAGAAGGTGAAGGAGCTCAGCGCAAAGCTAGATTGTTGGCTCGAAGAGTGCGGAGCGATCATGCCCACAGGAGATCCCGAGTACTCACCCCAAAAAGAGGCTGCCCTAAAGGAGCAATGGCGTACATCAGCCCTCAAATCAAAAGAGCGCGAAAGACAAAATATGCTTAAGCCCGACTGGAAACCAAACGATAACTGGTGGAGTAGCAAAATCACCGTGGATTAAGGTTACTGCTGCGTTTAGTGGCTGGCTGTTAAGAGGCTGGCTGTTAAGTGGCTGGCTGTTAAGTGGCTGGGCTGTTAAGAGGCTGGCTGTTAAGAGGCTGGGCTGCCTCACGCCGGCGGGCGCACAGCAAGCTGTGATTTGTCCTCCTTGCGCTTTGTGTTGTGGCCGCGACTTTGAGTTCACCTTCAGTGAACGCCTAATATAAAACAAGTGGATTCTATCCTCGAAAGCGAGCTTTCGGTATAGAATCCACTTATTTTATATTACCCCCCCGTTGGGGGACTCAAAGTCGCGGCCACCCATCTAAGCGAGGTGACTACATGCGAAGGTTCACGAAAAGTAATGATAAATGGTAAATGGTGAATGGTGAATGGTAAATGGTGAATGATAAATGGTTAATAAAAAATGGTTAATGATAAATGATCGTTGTGTGCCAATTCACCAATGATCATTAAAGTCCGCAATGACGGCAGGGTAAAATAATTTTAATGGGACACTGGTGGTTAATGAAGAATGGTCAATATAATCAAAACAAAGTGTGCTACCCATAACTTTCAGTAAAAGGGTAGCACACTTCAGGTTGGTTGATATATGAAGTAAATTGGTTTACATTCCGGGGCCCATTCCCATTCCGCCCTCAGGACGGCTTCTGCGCTCGCTGCTACGGTCAAATGTAGACTCCGTTACACTGCCCTTGAACTTACGTAGGTCATACGTAAATTTGATACCGAAGTATCGGCCGATAGTGTTGGTCTTGACATTAGCAACATAGGTGCTGGTATAGGTTCGAGTAAAACTCTCGCTTTGGTTAAATAGGTCGTTGGCGTTGAGCGAGATCTCTCCACGGTTATTCTTACATACCTTGTGGCCCAAAGATAGGTTACACAATACATATTGCTCATTGAAATCGTCGGTGATACCAGCATATTGGGTATATGTAGCGTCGCCAAAGAAGGTGAAACCGCCCAAGAATACGAACTTAAATTGAGCCTTCAATTTGTTGGTATAGTATGAATTACGTGTCGATGAACCACTAACTCCACTGTTGCGGTAATCGGTGTTGCTTAGAGTTCCGTTGTATGAGAGTGTGAAATCGACATTCTCGCTTATGTTACTTCCCAAAGTAGCACCAACTCTATATGTCATACCCAACTTAGTGTTGTCGTACCAAGTTTTACCATCCACACTCAACATACTTGGAGATTCGCTATACGAGACTCCTCCTGTGATGTTGAAGTTACTAGAGAAGAGGTTAACTGGCATTCCGTAGCTGAAGTTTGAGTTCACGCTCCACATTCCATCCAAGTTCACTGGGCGCTCATATTGCGAGATACCCTCCAAGAGATAACTCTCGCCATTGGGTAGAACGACCGACAAGTCCGAAGAAGCATCCAAATTCATAACTGTCTCCTCGCCGATGTAGTTGTTTGTCAAACTACCACCTACCATCACCATAAATGTACGTCCCTTCATGATGTTCGAACGGTTGTATGTTGCCGAGAATGAGTGGGCATATGATGGTGAAAGAGACCTATTACCATAAGCTATATCTGTAGGATCGGTATCGACCAAAACCTCTTGGAGATCGGTGATCGAGGGGTTCGATGTACGTGAGTTGATATTCACACGCAAAGAGTTCGTTGGGTTGAATGTCTTGCGCATCACAACCGAGTATGTTAGATGGTCATATGTATAGTCACCATCGGGGGTTGCCAAAGGATACTCCTGCTCATTTATAAGATCCGTGCGTTGAACTCCAACATTAGCATTCAAAGTAAGCGAATTTGACTTCGAGTACATGAAACCAGCCGTGAGGCTTTGTGTTGTGTTATTGCTATTGTATACATTCGAGCTCTCCTCGTTCAAATAGTCATCAAACAGATCGGTTATATCGTTATAAACGCGATCATAGACCCAATAATTGGCATCAGAGAATTGATGGTTAATGCTATACTTAAGGGTCAACATTGCCGACTTCTCGAAGATTGGCTCGCTATACATAAAACTTGAATTCAATGAGTAACTCATTGTCTCATCCAAGATATGGTAGTTAGTATCTTCTGTAGCGGTGTTGATAGTCTCTTTGAGAGCATCACTATCATTTACCGAATATCTACCACTTCCCATGAACATGATATTACGTCCAGTATCGCCAATGAGCGCTCGGTATACCAATGTATTATCAATATTATAGGCCTTCTTATCGGTATCCGAAGTCGATGTTTTGGTCGAAACAATATCTGTTGTCTCACCACCATCTGTTGACTCAGTGTAGATAGTGTTGGTGTAGGATCCCGATCCTGTATCTTGGAACGAGAAGATAGGACGCATCATCAATGAGTGGCGAGTATTTGGTTTATACTCGAACTTCATGTTTATGCGATGGTTATAGTTGTCCGACCCCGAAGTTGCATATCTATCGAAATAGCTAAGTGGCTCATCCTCCTCTGTGATATATTGCGCATCTGTCTCCTTGATTGTCTCACTATCCGAGAGATTGTAGAAGTAGCTAGCCTCGACCTTGAGTTTTTCCTCTAGGAAAGAGCCACCATAGTTGAAACCAAAACTTCCGATTGTAGCCAATCCGTTACCCGACGATCCCGAAGAGTAGCTACCACCACCAGCTGCGCTACGACCACCAGACGAACCGCCACCGCCGCCACCACGACGACCGCTACCGACCAAATCCATCGTTCCGAAGTTCTTGATGTTCATATTGTTATAACCTCCAATGAGTGTTATTCGGTGGTTATTACGGAAATAACTATAGTTGGCACTAGCTTGGTATAGACCTTCGTGAGCATAGCCAGCGATGAACTTTCCGAAGTGGCCGCTATTCATTCCTGTCTTTGTTACGAAGTTCAACGCTTTGTAGCTATCTCCATCGTCGAAGCCTGTGAACTCTGCGTTGTCACTTAGTTTATTGAACACCTCGACCTTAGCGATGATGTCGGCTGGGATATTCTTCACCGCCAAAGCAACATCGTCTCCAAAGAACTCCTTACCATCCAAATATACCTTTTGTACAGCCTCACCTTGAGCCTCTACCTCACCATCATCATCAACGGTGATTCCCGGCATTTTGGCCAAGAGACCCTCGACAGCAGCGTCGGCTGTTACTTTATAAGCATCTGCGTTATAGATCACCGTATCACCACTTTGAGTCGTACGGATAGCATTGGCATTGACAACTACCCTATCGAGCTTAACGGATGTTTGCTTCATAGTCAGTGTTCCGATGTTTTTGGTACGCTCGTCGATCATCACTGTTTGACGAAGGGTATCGTAGCCGATATAGGTCGCCATGATCTCGTATTGATCGTAATTAAGTGATGGGAAGGAAGTAGAACCTGTAGAATTAGTTGTTTTGTAGACCGACTGCTTAACGCCATTGGTCACCGACACCGTAGCACCCACAATAGCACTGTTGTCTTTACTATCCACAATTTTGAAGCTAAGGTCTCCGACCGACTGCGCAAAGACAGAGCTCAGAGCACATAGACTCAACAGAAAAGTAGAAATGATTCGTCTCATAGTTAATGTATTTATTTTAGTTTATTTCACAACTTCACGATACAAATATAAATTTAATATCCATACATTGTATAAAATAGCAACTCAATTGCTAAATTTAACAAGTGAACTGCTTTTTACATCTTTGAGACCTCTTTGGGCTTAAACATTTTACTCAACAGACATTTATTCCCTAACGTCATTGCGGCCTCCGAGCCGCAATCTCACAATGTCTTATTACCGAACAGTTAGGGATTGCGGCTCGGGGCCGCAATGACGAAGTGGAAGGTATTTTAAAGAAACTTATTTCGAGAGCCACCATTTGAAGTTAGAGACCTTCGTGCGGCTGATGATCACAGACTCTGGAGTCTTAATATGTAGGTTGATAAGGGCGCGACTACCCTCATAACTCTCGATATGTTTGATAGCTTCGCGCGAGATAATAAACTGACGGTTAGCCCTAATAAAGAGGTCGCTATTGAGCTGCTCCTCCAACTTCTCGAGGGTCATATTCGTAAGAAAACATTTAGCATCGTGGTTATAGGCCTTCACCTTCGACCCCTCTTTGTAGAAGCACGCCACATCTTCGACCTTGAGTGGCACCGTGCGCCAACTGTCGACAACAAGGATTGTATCGAGATATTTTTCATCCTCGAACAAAGCACGGCTATGTTTCGAGATAACCTTAATTTTGGTAAAAATACTCTCTATATCGCCCTTCGAGATGGGTTTTAGTATATAATCTACACAATTAACCTCAAATGATTTGAGCGCATATTCGTCGTAAGCGGTGGTAAAGATGATCGGTATTGAGACCTCTGCGTGTTTGAAAATCGAAAAGGCGTAACCATCCGAGAGGTGGATATCCATAAAGACCAGATCAATGCCTTGGCACTTGGGAGAGCTGAAAAATTCGATACTCTCCTCGACACTATCTATACACTCCACAACCTCTATATCGGCAATATCGCACCTCGACAACAGCCCTTTGAGCTGCTCCAATGCAGCCTCTTCATCCTCTATAATTACAACTCTCATAGGCGACTCTACAGTTTGGTGGTACTAACATCGACAAGGGGCAGTTTCACCCTAAAAACATCATCATTGGACTCAACAACAACTCCGCGCCCAGTGAGCAGCTGATACTGCTTATTGAGATTTATAAGGCCTATACCATTGCACTCTACCTCCTCGAATTTGTGGACGATATTATTCTCCACGACCACATCCTTATCGGGGGTGGTATAGACCTTAACACGCACAGGTTTTTTGATCGACAAGGTGTTGTGCTTAACCACATTTTCCATGAGTGTGAGCAGCGAAAGAGGCGAGAGCATATACTTCTCGAAACTCTCCCCGATCTGGAACTCAACAAAGATCTTACCCTCGAAGCGCTTCTCTATAATGTGGATATAGGAGATCGTCAGCTCCACCTCCTCTTGGAGACTATGGAGCGTGTTGCCACTCATCTTCAATGTCTTGCGGAAAATAACAGTCAAATTATCCAAAAAATCGACAGCATTATCTACATCTCCCTTCATAATTATATACCTCAACGACCCCAATGAATTGAAGAAAAAATGAGGGTTAATTTGTTGGATCAGCGCACTATGTTGGCTCTTGACGCTCTCGAGCTGCAACTGCTCATTGCGCATCTCGATCTCTTGGTTACGATACAACAGCCTCTGGATATAGACAAACAGAAGGTTCAGGATCGCCAACAGCAGATGCATAAACTGCGACGAACTAAGCCCCCTCACAACACCAATCACTCGATTGTTGGGGTTATTGGGCGGACGACGCACATTGAAAACGTCGACCAACACCAAATCCCTGACCATAGGATAGAGAATAAAAAAGGCATAGGTCACAACAAACGAAGCTAACACAGTCGAAACAACAGTCAACGTACTATTGTTTCGTTTGTGCAACATATTGCTAATCACAACATAGACCACATAGTAAATTATTGAGGCCAGAAAAAACCACACCACCGAAAAAATCAGCGGAGGTAACATCTTCTTCAACCCCTCTTTATCCACCTCAAAGAGGCGCTCCAATGTGTTGTAGTTAATAAATATCGCGATAAAAAGTGCAAACAACACACCCATCAGAAACTCTTTCTTTCCTAACTTCATCTATATTGGATTTTTGTGATTCAAAAAAAGATCTGTCTGAAGGGCACTCAACCCCACAAACAGATCATATTTAAGTTATATTAAGGCAGGCCTCGCCTACATTGACTCGGAGCCGCCGTAAGTTGCCTACATACTCAACTCGCCTGTCACTTGGAATGCTTTGCCATCTGGGGTCAAAACAACGCTATAGATCATGCCATCGTAGATGTAGTAATCCTTACCCTCGATTGTGATCTGCTCAGCCTCCGCAGGTAGTGATGGAACGATGATCTCTTCGGGTGCACCCACAACCTCATATTCGTTGTTCGCCTGCACATAGTATGTACCTTGATAGTAGTAATAAGCCCTGTCCAAGATGCTAACCAAAGCATAGCCCAACGGTAATGTCTTGACCCTTAGACCCACAGGTGCTTTGACTGACACATACTTACCCGAGATAAGGCGATAGAAGAATCCGTTAGCGATATGGATCTCAAACCCCTTATTCTTCACAACTTTGGTGTTGGGCGGCAATGTACGCACCGCCTTTACCGCTGGAGTTGGGCTTTTGTATACCACCTTCGATGGCGACACCGTAACTGGTTTCTTCACGACAACAGTTTTTTTGCTGTTGCTCTTTGAGCTTTTGTTATCTTTACTATCTTTTGGTGCTGCTGTAGCACTTCCCATTGCAACAAATACGCCGAGGAGCGCAATCATTGAAATTTTAAACATGTTTGATCTCATAATATTATAATCATTTTAGAATTACACCGTAAATATATAAAAAAAACTCTATATGCGCAGCAATTATTGTGCGAATTGTTAAATTTTGTGGCTGAAACGAACAATCCTCACTCAATCTGTCGACTAAGTGAGGATCGTGATTTAACCAATACAGACCAATGCAAACGTTAGTTTCGCTCCTTCTTCAGAGAACGTGTTTTAGATAATGCGCTCCTCAATGATCTGAAACGCACGCGCCCCCTCGATTATGAGTGGGTTGTCGTGGTGAAAGAAGATCACACCATCCACAGGCGAGAAGATCTGTTCGCGAATAGAGGCATCGTAAGGGTCGACGACCTCGGCCAAAAGATCTCCAACTTTGACACTCTGCTGCGCACGTTTTAGTTTGTGGAGCATGCCCGATTTGGTGGTTCGCACAGTTATAATATCGGCATCTGTGACTGTCTGGGGCAGGTATCCCGGTCTAATCGAAGCGCTCAAAGCACCGATGTTGACCATAAATCTGAGCAGCGAGTCGATCGCATTATTGACGCTATCATCATCCATTTTCGAGATATGGCCCGTGTACAAAGAGAAGGCTTTGGTCTCCCAAATCTGCCAGTTATAGTTCAGAAGGGTTGTCTCGTATGGCACCACCTCTTTGAGGTAGACGTATGGCAATCCAAAGTAATTAGCTTCGTGCTCAGGCTGGAAACCAGTCTTTAGCATCCTCACATGAGGGATAAATCCACCCGGGATATAGTAGCTCGCCAACTGAATTCCATACTTATAATCTTTGACACTATCGAACAGCGCCGCAGCTATGCGTTGTGTTGTTTCGCCTTTGTCGTAGCCCGGGAACATACGGTTGATGTCGGTATTGTCCATCGACCAGAAGCGCTTGCCAATATTCATCGAGAAGTGGTTAGCCGAGGGGATAACCAAGATCTCGTGGCCCGAAACCAAAGCTCCACTCGCCTCCAAAGCGGTCAGGCGCTTAACCAACGAAGCACAGGTATATTGCTGTTCGATCTCGTCACCACGGATGGCTCCAACCACCGCCAAACACTTTTCACCTTCGCCAAAACGATATCCATATATCTTAAAGTCGTCACGATAGGGTGATGACATTTTAAAAAGTAGCTCTTTCTTCATTTACTCAAATTTATGTATTCGTGCAAGTAGCGATCCATCATAAACCACTGGATAGGCACGAATGGTGAATAGATAACCATCGACTGGAGAGAGGACATTGTGCAGCACCTCGCCCGAGAGCGGATCGACAATGGTCCCCAAAAGCTCCCCTTGGGCAACTGTTGCAGATGTTTTTAGCTCCGTGAGGAAGATTCCCGACGCTTCGGCATTGAGAAACGACACTTTGTCGCCCACAGACAAGATCCCTTCGGCCAACGCACCACGGTCCACATCGCCACGCCACATATCCATGTCCGCCAAAAGATTCAGAATTCCCTCGACCAAGTTATTGCCCATAGAGTGGTTTATGCGCATACCTACACCCATCTCGACCACCAAGCAAGGTGTGCCTGTCGAGTTGAGCGAATGGGCCAAAGTAGCCTCCAAAACCGTAGCCGCTTCGTGCACCCAGATAAAATCCACACCCAAGAGCTGAGCTTGAGGGACTAGTTTGTCGGCCGCGTCGATATTGATTCTCACCTGTGGCATCTCACGAAGGAAGATATTGCTCGAGTGAATGTCAATCACCATATCTGCCCCCTTGAGATCCTCCAAGATATGATACGCCACACTCTCGGCCATAACTCCATTTACCGAGCCGGGAAAGATCCTATTCATATCGAGATCAAACCCCGGTATACCTCGCGAAATGGTATCTATACCGAGTGGATTAAGCGCTGGATAGATCTCTACCGTACCATCCAATTTATCTAGATTCTCTTTGAGCAACTGCCCCAATTTGAAACATACGTACTGCCCTTCGAGCTCATCGCCATGGGTTCCTGTAACGATACAGACCCTTTTGGATGAGACTCCAGAGCTAATCGAATTTTTCCTTATCAGCAGCTGCTCATCTATAGGCATAGTTACCGACACGACCTCTTTTATCATTCTTTATTAGTTTTTTATTAGTGTTTTACTAACTGGTGAGTTGGTACTCTCTACCAATTAAATGAGTGCAACCATCGGGCTTAGAAAACTTAACCACCCAATAGTCGCGCTCAAAATTATAAATCTATTTTAAGGGGAGTTCCTCTCTAAAGTTTTGTCACCACAACCTTAACCTCTGTGGTATGGAACCCAGCCCCTCGGTGCGTACCTCGCGATACGGAGCAATCCGCAGCGTCACGCCCATGGGAGAGTTTGATGTATCCATCCCCGACGATTGTGTCGTGCGTGGGATCCACTCCATACCAAACGCCATCGCAATAGACCTCTACCCACGCATGAGTCTCCCCCGTGCCAACAACCAATCCAGCCACATATCGAGCCTTGATCCCTCGATCCCGAGCCAACGAGATCAACAGGTGGGCATAGTCTTGACAAACTCCAGCCCCCATCGAGAAGCTATCCGCCGCCGAACTATCGGCCGATGTGACCCCCGGGATATAACTCATATTGGAGTGCAACCGCTTCGAGAGTTCGAGGACCTGATCCAGAGCTCGACCTTGGTTAGGAGTCACGGCTCCAAACTGCGAGATTTCGGGACTCGCTTGAGTCTTGGGGGTAAAAGCTCCATAAAATGGCATTGGGTATGGCTCCTCGACCCGATAGCCCAAACAATCAACCACACCGTTGACCGAGACCACAAAGAGGTCATGAGGGCCAACCATAGAGCCATAGATTATTCCATTCCCAAAAATATCAACTCCGTATGTTGTAGATGCAGACGATAGTAGATCTATATTTTGTTCCAAAACAACCACTCCGCAATCCTCACGAGGTTGACACCTCAACAAGAAATGGTGATTGGTAATAAGCTCACCATAGCGGACAATTGTTTGGTAACTGTAACTATACCTGCCCATAACAACTATACCATAACAAGTGAATTGATATATCCCAATACACTCTCTTTGTAACCTGCCGTTTGATCCGAATATTTATCGTCCGTGAGTAGGTCGTCCAACCTCTCGATTGTCTTTGCGTCGGCCACAGCATCTACAACAGCGATATCCTCTTTCAAGGTTTCATACGCCTCTTCGATTCTAAAGAATGGATAATTGAAACGTATATGCAAGTCGAGATTCTCGATCAGCTTACCGATCTTCAAATACTTCTTTATACGTTTGTCGAATACCCTCTCGTCTATAGAGCCAAAGAAGGCCAACATATGGTCGGTTACAGGCTGTAGGTGGGTGATATTCTTCTCCATAATAGCCGAGCACTCATCAAGCAACGCCTGCGACATTTGGATATACGAGAGCGACTCACTGGTTATATCGCGACGCAAAACAATCGCATTGTCGCCTGCCAAAGCCAAGCTAGTGGCAATAGAGCAGATATGATTGGGGTCGTAGAGCTGAGAGAGTTGGAACTCGCGGCTCACATCTCCTCCAACTCCCAAATATGTATAATACTCATTTAGATCTTTGGTATCTCCATCAAGCACTCTATCGTAGTAACGACGCAAAAGGTGTAGGCCGATGTAGACGCGCTCAGCGTATCTTCCCAACCAAAATAGTCTATTTGCCTTATCGGCTGTTATCACATTGCAAACCATTATAATTCTCTTTTTTGAGGGGAGTTATATTTTCTCCCCAATTTTAATTTTTGTTTCAATAATTGCCCATTTTTGATTTTGCAAAAGTGGGTTGTAGTGGCTCTACCACCTATTTTTGTAAAATCGAAAAGAGGCGGTTAGTGGCCAAAAAGTATTTTGGGGAGAAATTAGAACTCCCCCTATTTTTTTACTCACTTAGTACCCAAGTATCTTTAAATCCTCCGCCCTGCGACGAGTTTACGATAAACGAACCCTCGATTCGCGAGAAACGTGTAAGGCCACTTCTCCACACCTTGGTCTCTTTACCCGAGATCACAAATGCACGAAGGTCGGCTTTACGCTCTATTACGCCCTCGCCATCTTCGGTCAAAATCTCCATATCCTTGAAGTCAATAACCTCTTGAGCGATCCAGCGACGTGGCTGCTCGACGATCAAATCCTTAAGCTCGGCTAACTTTTCGGGGCTTAGGTCGCGTCCAAAGACAACTCCATATCCTCCAGCCTCGCTCACATCCTTAATGACCAACTTCTCGATATTTGAGAGTATGTAGTTGTAATCGTCTTTGTAGTATGGCAAGTATGTTGGTGCATTTTGGAGAATTGGATCCTCATTGAGGTAATACTTCACCATCATAGGAACGAAGTAGTATGTACCCTTATCATCCGCCACACCATTTCCCAAAGAGTTGATAAGTGCCACATTGCCTTTTTTGTATACCTGCAACAAGTTGGGCACACCCAACATCGACGATGGCTCGAAGTTCATCGGGTCGATATATTCGTCCGACACACGACGGTAGAGAGCACCCACAGGCTGCTTCTTGTTGTGCATACCATAGTAGTATAGTTTATCATCCTCTACGACCAAATCACCCGGAAAGGCCAATACAGCTCCTGATTTCTCGGCCAAGTACGAGTGCTCGAAGAAAGCCGAGTTGTAGCGTCCGGGGGTGAGGATCACATTTAGTCCTCCACCAACATTAACGCTATCCATCATATCGCGGAGCAAAGCGCTATAGTCTCTATTATCCTCAACCGCATTTGCTTGGAAAGTTTCGGGAGAGACTTTGCGTGTGATTGTGCGTGCGATCATTGGGTAAGAGGCTCCCGAGGGGATACGCAAGTTATCCTCCAACACATACCACTCTCCACTTTTAGCCTGCACCAAATCAATTCCCGAGATGTGCGAGTATACACTCTGCGATGGAGTGATTCCTTCGCACTGAGGCAAATAGTCTTTCGACGAATAGATAAACTCTTTGGGGATGACACCATCCTTGATTATGTTTTTGTCGTGATAGATATCATACAAAAACATATTAAGAGCGTTCACACGCTGGATAAGTCCAGCCTCCAAAACATCCCATTCGGCCTTTGGGATCACACGTGGTATAGAGTCAAATAGAAAAAGTTGCTCATTAAACACACCATTTTTGTAGACTCCAAACTTGACTCCAAATCGTTCCATCCATTTGTTTACAGTCTCTTTGCTCTCGATTAAACGCTTCATATAAAATTTTCTATTAAATAAAATTGCACAAACTCACTTTTGGGGGAATACCAGACATACCCCTTACCTGCTGCAAATGTACTACTCTTGTTAAATTTCTAACAAACTAAAAAGTTACCATTTTTTTCTTTGATTTTTTTTAATATCAATCTGTAACTAAATCGCACATTTTTGTTTTAATTATTAACATCACAATGGGGTTTATATGCAAAATAGTTAATTTAACACCTTAGTAATATACAAACCTCGTCGACGACCAAACCTAGCACCATATACAAAAAAAGAGCCCAACAGATGTTGGACTCTTAAAAAAATTTATTATCGACGTTTACAACTTCTCGATGTAGACGTAGTATGCAGGGTGGATTTGACCCTCGCTGTCGATCAACTCCGCTTGGAAATCGAATTTACCAGCTGGAACCGTGCATGTGAATGAGACCTCCTTGCTATCGGCCGCGATATCCTCGCTCTTACTGATTCCTGCCACATACATTTGTGCCTTCACAAAATCATCCTTCACACTAGCTGGTGCCGAACGTGCCAACTCAACTGGTTTGGGCAAAGCATCAAACGTAGCGTTGATAGCTAGTCCACTCTCGCGTGGGAAGCGACACAAAGAGATTTTATACTCAGCGGTCTCCATAAACTCAACCTTCCAATATCCCGAAGCGGCATTGGCTGTGATGTAGTTCGATTGGTCCCAAACACCCTTGTAGTTTCCGATATGGAGGTCGTGCGAACACAACTTAGCTGGGTTCTCGCGTGGCGAACCAACATATATATATGCACTTCGCTCATCAACTTTGTCGGCCAAGAACGAACCCCACCATCTCTCGTAGCCAGCCATCAATCGCGCTGCAACCTCTGGATATTGGTCGATAACGTTGTTAGTCTGAGCCATATCCTCGTCGATTTTGTATAGAGAGTTTCCATTGAGCAAACGCCACTGGTCATCCATCACCGCATAAGCCTTATACTTAATCAAGTTCTGTTGGCGCTGAGTATCCATATACAAAATACGATTCTCCCACTTTGGATTCTCCTCGGTCAAAAGAGGCTTAAGACTCTTTCCATCGAGAGGTTTCACTGGGTGGAAATCCAAATCCAAAAGATCTACAAAGGTGGGTAAAAGGTCGTAGTGGGCAACTAGTTGCTCAACATCCTTTCCCCCCGTAAGCTCACCATCTTTCCACCTCACAAAGAATGGCACACGGTGTCCACCCTCTTTGAAGCTACCCTTTCCGCCCGACATGCCGACATTGTAGGCCGAAGCACCTGCCGATGTTCCATTGTCGGTGGTAAAGATCAAGATCGTGTTATCTGCGATACCCAACTTCTTGAGGTGATCCTCCATCCTCTTGAAGTTATCGTCGATATTGGAGATCATACCATAGAAACGGCGCAATCCATCGTTGATAGGTTTATCGTTGACAATTGTCTTTTCGTACATATTGTAATACTCCTCGGGAACGTTGTATGGTCCGTGAGGGGCATTGGTGGCCAAGTATACGAAGAATGGTCTATCTTGGTTCTTCTCGATAAAGTCCATCGCCTCGGTGAAGAATACATCTGTACAGTAACCCTCATACTTTTGCTCAACACCATTGTGGAAATATGTATCATCGAAGTAGTCATTCATCCAGTAGTCTGGTCCTTGACCCACACCACCACCTCCATGGCGAACAACCTCGCTAAAGCCACGATCTTCGGGGCGGTTGGGGTAGTTATCTCCCAAGTGCCACTTGCCATACATCGCATTTGTATATCCATTTTGGGCCAACACTTGAGGAAGCAACACCTCGTCGTTAAAGACGATCGAGCGTCCTGCGATGGTGTGGAACACATTCACGCGATTACAGTGGCGACCTGTCATGATCGACGAGCGTGTAGGTGCCGAAGTGGTCGATACGTGGTAGTTGTCGAGGCGAACGGCATCCTCATAGAACTTATCAATATTTGGAGTTTGGATGTATGGGTTGCCCGTACATCCCAAATCTCCCTTACCTTGGTCATCGGTGATAATAAAGATGATGTTAGGTTTGGAGTTATCGGCCTCAGTAGCACTCTGTTTGGGTGCAGACAACGCAGCAGTCGTAGGTAGCAGAGCTGCGGCCGTTAGTGGATAAAATAGTTTTGAATTCATAGTTTTTGTGGTTTTATAGCTTCTCAATATAAACATAATAGGCAGGGTGGATATGACCCTCACTGTCGATTAACTCCGCTTGGAAATCATACTTTCCAGCTGGGACATTACACCTGAATGTAACCTCCTTCGCCTCTTTGTCAATCTCACCCTCCTTCGATATTCCAGCGACATACATTTGAGCCTTCACGAAGTCATCCTTCACACTCGCAGGCATAGTGCGAGCAAGCTCTATGCGTGGCTCCTCGGCATCGACCAACGCATTGATCGCAAGGCCACTCTCGCGAGGGAAACGACAAAGTGTGATTGCATACTCAGCGGTCTCCACAAACTCAACCTTCCAATATCCAGTCGCCTCATTTGCCGTAAATACATTGGGTTGATCCCAAACTCCTTTGTAGGCTCCGATATGCATATCGTGAGACATTATCATCGAAGGGTTCTCGCGTGGCGAACCAACTTTGATATATGAACTACGCTCATCTACCCTCTCGGCCAACAACGATGCCCACCATCTCTCGTAACCCTCCATTAGGCGCGCTGCAACCTCTGGGTATTGGTCAATAACATTCTTTTGCTGAGCCAAATCCTCCTCGATATTAAACAGTTGCTTACCATTCAACAAACGCCACTTCTCATCCATCATAACAAAACTCTTGTACTTAATCAAGTTCTGTTGGCGCTGAGTGTCCATATACAACATACGGTTCTCCCACTCTGGGTTCTCCTCTGTCAAAAGAGGCTTAAGGCTCTTTCCATCGAGAGGCTTAACTGGGTTAAAACTAAGTCCCAAAAGATCTACAAACGTAGGCAATAGGTCATAGTGCGCAACAAGTTGGTTGATATCCTTTCCGCCCGTAAGCTCTCCATTCTTCCAACGCATAAAGAATGGCACACGGTGTCCACCCTCCAATGGGCTACCCTTACCGCCCGTCATGCCAGCATTATAAACCATACGTGCTGGGGTAACGGTACCATTGTCGGTCGTAAAGATCAAGATTGTGTTATCCGCAATACCCAACTTCTTAAGGTGATCCTCCATCTTCTTGAAGTTATCGTCAATATTGGAGATCATACCATAGAAACGACGTACATCCTCTGCGATTGGCTCACCGTTGATTTCAGTCTTTTTGTATCTGTTGTAATACTCCTCTGGTACGTTGAATGGCGAATGAGGGGCATTGGTCGCTATGTAGCAGAAGAATGGTTTATCTTGGTTCTTCTCGATGAAGTCCATCGCTTCGGCAAAGAACACATCGGTACAGTAACCCTCATATTTCTGGGGCACACTGTTGTGATAGTAGGTGTCATCGAAATAGTCATTCAACCAATAGTCAGGTCCTTGACCTACACCACCACCACCGATGCGGACCACCTCGTGGAAACCTCTATCTTCGGGGCGGTTGGGATAGTTATCACCCAAGTGCCACTTACCATACATCGCATTTGTATATCCATTTTGGGCCAATACCTCGGGCAACAAAACCTCGTCGTTAAAGACGATCGAGCGGCCCGCGATTGTGTGGAACACATTCACGCGATTACAGTGGCGACCTGTCATGATAGACGAGCGTGTGGGTGCAGAAGTGGTCGAGACGTGGTAGTTATCGAGGCGCACAGCATCCTCATAGAACTTATCAATGTTTGGGGTTTTGATGTATTGGTTACCCGTACACCCCAAATCTCCCTTTCCTTGGTCATCAGTGATGATAAAGATGATATTGGGCTTCGACTTATCGACCTCGGTAGTACTCTTTTTGGGGGCAGCCAACGCAGCAGTCGTGGGCAGTAGGGCTGCGGCCGTTAGCGGATAAAGTAGTTTAGAATTCATAGTTTATATATTAGTTAGTGCTGAATTCAACCTGCAAATGCAACTGAATTCATAGTTAATATTTGTTTGAATTTTTCATTTGGCGTGAGGTATCCGAGCCTTTTACGAGGTCGATTATT
>JBCQUO010000033.1:0-22639 GCA_047173955.1 Rikenellaceae bacterium | reverse complement strand
AACCCTTACAGCTCTCGACTTCGTTAGAACTTTGCAACCGCGTTTCCCCGATTGCGAGTGCAAAGATGGTGCTTTTATTTCATCTATCCAAATATTTTGCGAACTATTTTTAAAATATTTTAACCTAAAAAGAGTATATATCGGGTTTTCAGCACATTATAAAAGGTGGTTTTTTATAACATTTTAATAACTCCAACCCTTCATCTACCCCTCCAGCCCACCTTGGGCCGCATACTCAGATATAGATTTGCAGAAATAGTCGATAGTTTCGTTCATTGAAACAAAGGATTTTCCGCCTGCAGCGTTCTTATGCCCCCCTCCCGAGAAGTATTTACGTGCGAAAATATTTACATCAATATCGCCACGAGAGCGCAGTGAGACCCTGATAAACTTACGCTGGGCAACGAAAAGCACCGAAACTTTCATCTTCGCAACCGTGAGCGGATAGTTAACAAACCCCTCGCTATCGCCCTGCTGGAACCCATGCTCCCTCATTTCGCGCTCCGTGAGTGACATATATGCGACAGTTCCATCCTCGATAAACTTCATTTTGCGGTTCAAGACATAGCCAAAGAGCCTAGCTCGCCCCTCACTAAAGGAGTTATAGACATGATTATTGATCTTGGGGATGTCGATTTCGCGCTCCACAAGGACCGCCAAAGCACGATAGAGGTCGGGGCTGAGCTTCGCGAAAGAGAAATTTCCTGTGTCGGTCATCATACCGACATAGATAAGTTCAGCAACATCGCGGTCGATAACCTCAACACCGAAGGCTTTTTCGATCACCGAATACAAAACAAAGCAGGTGCTCGACTCCTCGGGAAAGGAGAAAACCAAATCGAACTCCTCGCGATTGGGAGATAGATGGTGGTCGATAAGGATTTTTGTGGCCGTTGTGTTCGATGTCAACACATCGCCCAGAGCTTCGAGGCGAGTTGTTGTATTGAAATCGAGGCAAAAAATTATATCCGACTCATTGATTAGCTTGGTTACCTCTTCGGGGTGGTGACGGAAATTCTTCAATTCGGTGATCCCCTTCATCCACCCCATAAAGTAGGGATAGTTATTGGGGGCTACGCACGCGACACTGTGACCCATACGTTGCAACACCTCTGACCACGCCAACGACGAACCCAGAGCGTCCCCATCGGGGTTAGTGTGTGCGACAATGACTATATTTTGCTCCGCCTTACTATTTATGATCTCGCGAAGTTTTATAATATCTGATTCTTGAATTTGCATTATCTTTTATATTTAAAAATTTTAAGCCCAAACTCGCTGGAGTTTTAGGCTTAAAATCTAGTTTTGTCTGCTATATATAATATAGGTATAAATTACTTTCCTTTCCCGACAACCTTAGCCCATGAATCCTTCAAGGTAACTGTTCGGTTAAAGACCATCTTCTCGGCCGAAGAGTCACGATCGGCGCAGAAGTAACCCACGCGCTCGAACTGGAACGGCTGACCAACGGCTGCATCGGCCAACGATGGCTCCAAGTAACCTGTGATCTTAACCATTGATTCTGGATTGAGGTTATCTTCCCAAGTTTGACCCTCCTCACAATCGTCTGGATTCTCCTTTGTGAAGAGTGGATTGAAGAGGCGCACCTCCGACTCCAAAGCATGTTTGGCCGATACCCAGTGGATAACACCCTTGATCTTGCGTCCATCGCTCGATGATCCATTGCCCGAAGATGGGTCTGCTGTACACAACAACTCAACAACATTGCCATCGGCATCCTTGACCGCCTCCTCGCATTTGAGGATGTATGAGTATCGAAGTCTCACCTCTTTGCCCGGACTTAGGCGGAAATATTTCTTGGGAGGGTTCTCCATAAAGTCATCTCTCTCGATCCACAATGTATCTGAGAATGGGATTTGGCGTGAACCTGCCTCAGCATCCTCGGGGTTATTGATCGCCTCGAAGATTGTCTTATCTAGCTCTGCGAAGTTGGTGATCGTTACCTTCAATGGGTTTAGGACCGCCATACGACGCTCAGCCACTTTGTTGAGATCCTCCCTCACGCAGTACTCCATTTTGCCTAGGTCGATCACATTGTCACGCTTAGCTACACCCACCATCTCGGCAAATGCGCGTACCGAAGCTGGAGTGTAACCCCTACGGCGCAGACCGCAGATAGTCGGCATACGTGGATCATCCCAACCCATAACTGCTCCACCCTCGACCAACTTCAAAAGGCGACGCTTAGACATCATGGTATAGGTGAGGTTCAACCTCGCAAATTCGTATTGGTGTGATGGGTAGATCTTCAAAGCCTCGATGAACCAATCATACAACGGACGGTGAACATCGAACTCCAAGGTACAGATCGAGTGGGTAACCTTCTCGATAGAGTCGCTCTGTCCGTGGGTATAGTCATACATCGGATAGATGCACCATTTGTCGCCCGTGCGGTGGTGTGAGGTGTGGATTATACGATACAAGATCGGGTCACGCATCAACATATTGGGATGAGCCATGTCGACCTTTGCGCGCAAAACCTTCTCGCCATCGGCATATTTACCCTCTCTCATCTCCTCAAAAAGCTGCATGTTCTCCTCCACCGATCTGTTCTTGAATGGTGAGTCAACACCGGGAATAGAGACTGTACCTCTACCCTCGCGGATCTGCTCTTGAGTTTGGTCATCGACATAAGCCAACCCTTGGCGGATGAGATCTTGCGCCCATGAGTACAACTGCTCGAAATAGTCCGAAGCATAGCACTCCACAGCCCAATCAAAACCCAACCATTTGATATCCTCTTTGATTGCGTCCACATACTCCACATCCTCTTTTACGGGGTTTGTGTCGTCGAAACGGAGGTTGCATAGGCCATTATATCTCTTTGCGAGGCCGAAGTTGATGCAGATACTCTTAGCGTGTCCGATGTGTAGGTATCCGTTAGGCTCGGGTGGGAAACGCGTTTGAACTCTTGTTTCACCCTTTGCGATTGACTCCTCAATTATCTCTTCCAAGAAGTTCAACGACCTCTCCTTTACTGTTTCATTTGTTTCGATTGCCATAACTCTCTATATATGTTATTATTATAATTATTTTTCCTTCCTTAAATTGACCCTCAGTGGTGTTAAGTTTATATTCAGTGTCAACAGGTATTGTGTACCAAGTCCATAGCCATCGTAGTGGCTAACCACTTCGGCTTTGAGTCTTAATTTATCGTCTCCAAAAGAGCGGTTATAGGCCAAAGCAGCGCGGTTGTAGATACCTTTGTCTGTCCTAAAAAAGCTCTCGTTGGGATATAGTTCGCGGCCATACTCCATATAAGTACCATCGTCGAGGTAGTGACCATAGAAAAATGGGTTGATATTATCACCCAGATATAGCCTTTCGTCAAACGAAAATCCCCTATATTCGAACCTAGCTGCCACCTCTCCCATCATCGGCTTAACCCAATCCTCCGAGTAGCTACGATCGTGCTGAGCCGTGATGATCGCCCCCAATTTGAGGTCTACCCTAAGATCGCCATCGAAGATATAACCCACGCAGGGATTGATCTTTTGAATATCGACCACCGTGTCGTCTGACTCATCCATGCTCCCTGCGAAGTGATACATCAGGTAGTTGTAGCCATAATAGAACGACCCAAGGTAATGACGCGCTGCGGATAGGATCTCGAACTTCTCGCGAGAGGACTCCGAATACTCCCCATTCCAATTACATATCAACTCCACAAATGACTCTCCGTTGCTGTACTGCGCCAACACTCCACTTACGCGATGATCGCGATTTTTGCTCTCCTCGCTATAGAAAGCTGTCGAATATGAATCTATATGCATCTCTTCGTTGGTAAAGATACCGCCAGCGAATTTCCACCTCTCCTTATCGTCGTACTTATAGTAAATAATGGGTTTAGCCGTACTAAATAGCCCATCTATATTCTCTCCATAATTATTTATGAGGTCAGCACCCACCACCAGTGTATGGACTCTCTCCCACTCCATTTCGGCCGAGAGCACAAGTCGCCCATAGAAGTCTGTACCCGACTCTATATCTAACCCCTGCACTGCATAGTTAGTTTTCGAGAACTCTTTATTGTCGAAATACATATCGAAGTCCGCATGCAATGAGATTATCTCTTGGGCCTGCGCACCTCGTAGTGACACCGACACAAACAACAAAGCAGCGAGTATGACTCTTTTAATCATAAATGTAAATTTGTTATAATAGGCAAAAGTATGGTTTTTTTTTCAAATTTGGGAGTTTTTCACCTTAAATATATAGCAATGTCTATTGATATTACAAAAAATAGCTACATTTGTGGCCAAAAAGATAATGCGAAAGATTACAAACCAAGAGTTAGGCAGGCCCTCTGCCGAAGAGTTTGCTCAACTTAGGAAGATGCCCGTGGTGGTTGTGTTGGACAATATCCGCTCTCTACAGAATGTAGGGTCGTTTTTTAGGACCTGCGACGCGTTCGCTGCCGAGAGGATTATGCTGTGTGGAATCACGGCAACTCCCCCCAACCGCGATATACACAAAACAGCTTTGGGCGCAGAGCTCACGGTCGAGTGGAGCCACTTCGCGTCGACCGTGGAGTGCGTGTCCAAGCTCAAGGAGGAGGGCTACACGATAGTGGCTGTGGAGCAGGTCGAAGGGGCTGTTATGCTCGATGAGTTTAGGTGCGAAGAGGGTTGTCGCTACGCTATTGTGATGGGCAATGAGGTGATGGGTGTCGACCAAGCGGTGGTCGATATGTGCGATGGAGCCATCGAGATCCCACAGGCCGGGACCAAACATTCGATAAATGTATCGGTCGCTGGAGGTGTTGTTTTATGGAATTTCTTTTGCCAGATTGGTAATAAATCGTAACTTTACGTTCTACAAAATAAAAAACAGAAGATGTCTACAAAGAGTAACATACGCGCGGTGACAACATACCGCCTCACCGAGATGAAGGAGCGTGGCGAGAAGATCGCAATGCTCACATCATATGACTATTCAATGGCCACTATTGTCGACCAAGCAGGTGTCGATATTATACTTGTGGGGGACTCTGCGGCCAATGTTATGGCTGGATACGAGACTACCCTACCCATAACTCTCGACATGATGATCTACCACGGTCGCTCGGTCGTACGCGCTGTGGATCGCGCATTGGTGGTTGTCGACCTACCTTTTGGAACCTACCAAGGTAACTCCAAAACAGCTCTCGACTCAGCGATTAGAATCATGAAAGAGACCGAGGCCGACGCTGTGAAGTTGGAGGGTGGCGAGGAGATATTGGAGTCGGTGCAAAGAATCCTGTCGGCTGGAATCCCCGTGATGGGACACTTGGGTCTCACCCCCCAATCTATCCATAAGTTCGGAACATACACCGTGCGCGCCAAAGAGGAGGGAGAGGCTCAAAAACTGCTCAGCGATGCTAAACTGCTCAGCGATGCAGGATGCTTCGCAATCGTTTTGGAGAAGATCCCAGCAACTCTCGCTCGCGAGGTGTCGGAGTCGGTAAAGACCCCAATCATCGGAATCGGAGCAGGCGATGGAGTCGATGGTCAGGTGTTGGTTATCCACGACATGTTGGGCATAAACAAGGGATTCTCACCCAGATTCTTGCGTCGCTATGCCGACCTTCACACCATCATGACCGACGCTATAGCTCACTATGTCGACGACGTAAAGACCCAAGATTTCCCCAACGAAAAGGAGCAATACTAAATGGCAATAGAGATCACCGACAAACACAACTGCACTGGATGTAGCGCATGTTATTCGATATGCCCCACATCGGCCATAGAGTTCACGCCCGACGAGGAGGGGTTCTTCTACCCCACCATCAACGCTGCGAACTGTATAGAGTGCGGCCTGTGCGAAAAGGTGTGTCCGCCCCTAAAGCCAAACGAAGCCCCCAAGGAGCAGAAGTTCTACGCTGCGATCAACACTGATTCCGCAGTGCGAGAGCTAAGCACATCGGGAGGAGTCTTTACACCCTTTGCCGAGGAGATAATCAAAAAGGGAGGCGTGGTCTTTGGTGTCGCCTTCAACGACAAGTGGCTCGCCTACCACACCTACGCCCAAACAATGGAGGAGGTGGCGAAGTTCAGAGTCTCCAAATATATGCAAAGTGAGATGGGCGATACATTCGCCCAAATCAAAGAGTTCTTGGACAAAGGCCGATGGGTTCTATTCTCGGGCACGCCCTGCCAAGCCGATGGATTGAGACGATCGCTGCGCAAAGGGTACGAAAAGCTCATAATCATGGACTGCATATGTTATGGAGTCCCCTCACCTCGCCTCTTCACCCACTACCTAAACGGCATGACAGGTGGAAGATCCCCCCAATCATTCTCCTTTAGATCAAAGGAATTGGGGTGGCGCGACTTCTCTATCTCATACGACTTGGATGGAGTTAACCACAGCCATCCAGCCCGAAAAGATCCATTCATCTTCTCATTCATGAAACTCCTCTCCGTGCGCCCATCGTGCTTCAACTGCCCCGACAAAAGCGGACGAAGCCATGCCGACATAACGATTGCCGACCTGTGGGGCGCAGAGAATATCATCCCCGAGATAGATGATAACAGAGGCTGCTCGATGATTATTGTCAACAACCACAAAGGGCAAGAGTTTTTGGAGTCATGTCTCGACAAAATCCAGATCTTCCCCATAAGCGAGACTCAAGCAATAGCGCAAAATCCCAAATATCATAAATCGGCCCAAGAGCCCAAAAGTCGCAAGAATTTTATGGCTGGAGTCATAAAAGGGCTACCCATGTCGACTTTAATAGAGAATTTCCACCGCGAACAGCCTCTGTGGGTAAAGATCCGCCGCCGCTGGAAAAAACTCCGACACAAAATTTTTAAGTAACCCCCTCCGATAATTCCTAAATAAATAAATTATTTTTCAAACGAGATTTTCTCTTTTGCCGACGCGCTTTCATTGACATACGCGACAATCTCTTGTGGTGATCTCATGTTTAAATGTAGTAGTTGGTAAAGTTCAAAAACCAAATGTAACTAAAATTTTTTAAAAATAAATGGTTTGCTGTTGTGTTTTTTGATTCTAATTTATTACTTTTGTAAAACATCAATACAATATATTAAAATGCTACAAATAATTGATCATTTTTTCGAGAATCTAAGCGGATGGATCTGGGGATGGCCCATGATTATAATCCTCTTTGGATGTCATATATTTTTGACAATCCGCCTGCGTTTTCCGCAACGCAAATTGTTGACAGGTATAAAACTTTCTGTGTCGAAAGATGATGGAGCAGATGGAGATGTTAGCCAATTTGGAGCGCTCGTCACCTCTTTGGCCGCAACTATAGGTACGGGAAACATCATCGGTGTAGCCACCGCTGTTGCTCTGGGAGGTCCGGGAGCAGTTATGTGGTGCTGGATGTTGGGTATCCTCGGTATCGCGACCAAGTATGCGGAGTCGCTCTTGTCGGTGAAATATAGAGTCAAGGGCAGCGATGGTAAAATGATCGGTGGTCCGATGTATGCCATAGAGCGCGGTATGGGCTCCAACTGGAAGTGGCTAGCTGTCCTTTTCGCAATCTTCACAGCCCTCGCCTCATTCGGTATCGGTGGATCGGTGCAGTCAAACGCATTCGCTACGGTGATGAACGACACCATCGGATTGCCTAAATACATAAGTGGTATATTGATTACCGCAGCCGTAGCTTGGGTGACGATCTTTGGAGTGAAAGCCATAGCCAATGTATGTGCTAAATTAGTGCCATTTATGACCGTTCTATACCTAGGCGGCTGTATATATATCCTATTTGCGAATGGCTCATATGTGGGTAGCGCGATCCAATTGATCGTATCATCGGCCTTCACGCCACAAGCCGCTGGAGGTGGTTTCGTCGGTGCAGCTGTGATCACAGCTGCCAGATATGGTATAGCACGTGGTCTCTTCTCCAATGAGTCGGGTATGGGTTCCGCACCGATCGTCGCTGCCGCAGCAAAGAGCCGCAACCCTGTGCGTCAGGCACTTATATCGTCGACGGGTACATTTTGGGATACAGTTGTTATCTGCGCAATCACAGGTATCGTGTTGGTAAGTAGCGTATTGGCTCACCCAGATGTAGACTCAACTCAAGGAGGTTTGCTAACTCAAATAGCATTCGCAAAGATCCCATACGTAGGTCCATATATTCTAATGTTCTGTATCGCAACATTTTCATTCTCTACGATCCTAGGTTGGAGCTACTATGCCGAAAAAGCTGTGCAGTACTTGGGCGGCATGAAGATCATTAAGTGGTTCAGAATAGTTTGGGTGTCGGTGGTTTTCCTCGGTGCTGTGATGAACCTAAGCGTCGTGTGGAACGTTGCCGATGTGATGAATGCCTTTATGACAATACCCAATATCATCTCACTCGTTGTCTTGTCGGGCGTGATAGCTTCCGAAACAAAGCACTATCTATGGAACGGAAACCTCGACGAAAATAGCCACAACGAGGAATAGGCTAGACTGCCTCACGCCGGCGGGCGCACAGCAAGCTGTGATTTGTGTTTATTGCGCTTTGTGTTGTGGCCGCGAGCTGTTTTCGCGCTAAAGCGTGAAATTTAAATATTTAATGATGAATGGTTAATGGTGAATCATTTATCATTTACCATTATTTTCGCTCGGTTGGGTGGGGTGTGACAGTACAGCCTCTGACTTCGGAAACGTGAGGCATAGCCTCTAAACAAAAAATCCTCCGATCTTATTGATCGGAGGATTTTAGTATTTGATTTTCTTGCTTGATTAGATAGCACCAATCTCTGTAAGAACATCATTTGTCTTGCGAACAGCCTCAGCAGATGCCTCGAATGCAGCCTTCTCAGCCTCGTTAAGCTCGATCTCTACGATCTTCTCGATACCGTTGCGACCGATGATAGCTGGAACACCGATACAGATATCCGATTGACCATACTCACCCTCAAGGAAGCATGAACATGGGATCATACGCTTTTGGTCACCGAGGATAGCCTCAACAACTGAAGATGAAGCAGCTCCCGGAGCGTACCAAGCTGATGTGCCCAAAAGACCTGTAAGTGTAGCACCACCAACCATTGTGTCGGCAGAAACCTTAGCCAACTCCTCCTCTGAAAGGAACGCAGAAGCTGGGATACCCTTGATTGAAGCCTTTGCAGTCAAAGGGATCATTGTAGTATCTCCGTGGCCACCGATTACCATACCCTCGATATCTGCAAGTGGCATACCTGAAGCCAAAGAGAGGTAAGTGCGGAAACGTGAAGAGTCCAAAGCACCACCCATACCGATGATACGGCTCTTCTCAATACCTGAAGTTTTGATAGCCATGTAAGTTAGAGTATCCATTGGGTTAGCAACAACCACAACGATAGCGTTTGGAGAGAACTCAACAACACTAGCGATAACCGACTTCATGATATTTGCGTTAGTACCGATAAGTTGCTCACGAGTCATACCCGGTTTGCGAGGGATACCCGATGTGATAACCACTACATCTGAATTAGCGGTTTTAGAGTAGTCGTTAGAGGCACCAACCAACTTTGTTTTGAAATCCATCGTTGCTGAAGCCTGCATAATATCAAGCATCTTACCCTCTGAAAGACCATCTTTGATGTCGATCAAAACGACTTCGCTTGCAACCTCGCGGATTGCCAATACATTAGCACAAGTAGCACCAACTGCTCCTGCACCTACAACTGTAACTTTTGACATTTTTGTTATAATTTGAGTGATTAAATTTCTTAATTTATTACCTCTGCAAAGATAATTGTTATTTTCATAACAACAAACATTCCAGAAATAATTTTTTTCAAAATTTTGTTACGATACCACACTCCCCTTATCTACCTCTCTGCTCGATCACAAATTCAACCTCTTTGAACTGATATTCGGCCGTTGTTTGGTTCTCGTGACGGAGGATAAGTGCACCCGAAGGGGCCACGCCCTCTATCGAGGCACGGGCGACCTCCCCACTCGCCAAACGAAATGGGTGGGGCTCTTCGAGGCGATACATCTTTGATCGGTATCTCTCTTCGACTGTTGCGTGCTCTCCACTTTCGAGCTTTTGGTACCACCACATCAAACGCGTGAAAATCCTCTCTACAACCTCTTGGCGTGGTATCTCGGCGCACTCCTCACGCTCTACGGCCATCGACGTGGGGTTGGGAAGTGAGGAGTCAAATATCATCTGGTTGATATTTATGCCTATACCTATTATTGCGCGTGCGATGGTGCTCCCCGAGAGTCGATTTTCGATCAGCACCCCGATTATCTTGCGATCTGCGACATATATATCGTTTGTCCACTTAATCTTGGCTGTGATCCCATAGTCGACCAACACATCTACGAGCGCGAGGGCTGTGATCTGCGAGATTAGGAATTGCCTATTAGCCTCCAGAAATGTCGGCTCAAGGATTATCGAAAATGTAGCGTTCAACCCCTCGCCACTTATCCACGAGTGTCCTCGCTGTCCGCGTCCTGCGCTCTGCCTCTCGGCCCATATCACATCTGCGTGGGCGTATATCTGGTCGCGAGCATCGTCGTTGGTGGAGGTTGTCTCCTCTTTGAAATAGATCATAAATATGCTTAAGGGGAGTTCTATTTTCTCCCGAATTTTAATTTTCAGTTAATAATTTTTGATTTTGCAAAAGTGGATCGTAGTGGCTCCTACCACCGATTTTTGCAAAAGTAAAAAGGGGTGGTTAGTAGCTTAAAAGTGATTTTGGGAGAAATTAGATCTCCCCTTAATGTAAAAGAAGTGCACCCCGCAAAAGGCACACTTCTAGATTATGGTAAAATTATACCTTAGCTAATGTTATAATCTCTAAGTGCATCGTTGAGCGATGTCTTCTTGTCGGTAGACTCCTTTCTGCGACCGATGATTAGCGCACATGGCACACCATACTCACCAGCGGCAAATTTGCGGTTGTAGGTTCCGGGGATCACAACCGACCCTGCTGGTACATAACCCTTATACTCGACTGGCTCGTCACCCGTAACGTCGATAATGTGGGTCGATCCTGTGATTACGGTGTTCGATCCCAACACTGCATCGTGGCAGATATGAGCTCCCTCAACAACAATCACACGCGAACCGATGAAGCAGTTATCCTCGATGATAACTGGCGCAGCCTGCACAGGCTCCAACACACCACCGATACCAACGCCACCGCTAAGGTGTACATTCTTACCGATCTGAGCGCATGAACCAACTGTAGCCCACGTGTCGACCATTGTGCCCGAATCAACATAAGCACCAATGTTTACATACGAAGGCATAAGGATAGCTCCGGGGGCGATGTAGGCTCCATAGCGAGCAACAGCCTGAGGCACAACGCGAACGCCCAACTCCTCGTAACCATGCTTAAGGTCCATCTTGTCGTACCACTCCAACTCGCCTGCGGTCATAGTGCGCATCTTTTGGATTGGAAAATACAAGATCACAGCCTTCTTAACCCACTCATTTACCTGCCATTTGCTCTCCTCCATAGAGATTGGCTCTGCGGTGCGCAATTGACCTTTGTCTACAAGCTCCACGACTTGGCGGATTGTATCCTTTACACTTTCGTCATTGAGCATCTCGCGGTTCTCCCACGCCTGCTCGATGATATTTTTCAAGTTTTCGTACATAATATTTTCAAATTTTAATATATCTTTCTTTGCTAACTCCTCCTCGAAGTGTTTTTTTATTGTATCGTGAACCTCCATTGTTGATTCTGCGAATTAAAGGTTTGGAGTGCAAAGTTATGAAAAAATATTGATTCCTCAAAAAATTTCACAATCTCAATTTTTTATACTATCTTTGCGGCCTAAACATTTTAAAATCAAATTTAAAGAAATGAGGGTTTACAAGTTTGGAGGAGCATCGGTGCGTAACGCCGATGGTGTAAGAAATCTCCACAAGATTATCAGCGATGAGCAAAATTTGTTCATCATCGTATCTGCTATGGGCAAGACTACCAACGCTTTAGAGGCTATCTTTGAGGGTATCCAGAAAGGCGATAAAGCGTTCTCTATGGAGCACGTAACGGCCCTTAGAACCTACCACGCTGAGATTATTGATGACTTGTTTGCTGCCCCAACAACTCTTCCAGAGATCGAGGCTATCTTTGCCGAGATGGAGAACGATATCGCTACGGCAGACTATCGCTCACAAGATGCAGAGTTGTGGTACGATAGAATCGTTGCATATGGAGAGTTCTTGTCGACAACGATCATCTCTAAGTATCTTAACCTCGCAGGTGTTCCAAACCGTTGGATAGATATGCGTAAAGGTTTCCTTACGGGTCAACGTCACAAAGATGCAACTGTAAATTTGGAGGGTTCAACCATGCGCCTATTGGCCGAGATGGAGGGAGCTACAGAGAGCGTGTTCGTAGGTCAAGGATTTATCGGCGCTGCTCCAGATGGCACAACAACAACTTTGGGCCGCGAGGGTTCGGACTACTCGGCAGCTGTTGTGGCTAATATCCTCAATGCCGAGTGTATGGCTGTATGGAAGGATGTAGATGGTATCTTGAATGCAGATCCAAAAATCTTCCCCGATGCTACAAAGATCGAGGCGTTGAACTATCGCGACACAATCGAGTTGGCTTATAGCGGTGCGCAAATCATCCACCCCAAAACTATCAAGCCCCTTCAGAACAAAAATATACCATTGTATGTACGTCCTTTTGGCGATAAGTCAAAACCCGGAACAGTTATCAATGGCGAGGCTGTGCCAGTTACAATTCCAATCTTGATATTGAAGAAGGACCAAATCATGTTGACTGTTCGTTCACGCGACTACTCATTTGTTTTGGAGGAGCGTTTCGCATCAATCTTTGCTGTGTTGGAGCGTTACCGCATTAAAACAAATATGATCCACAACTCAGCGATCAATGTGATCCTTTCGATCGACAACTCATGGCACATCGACGAGGTCGTTGAGACTCTCTCGGCCGAAGGGTTCGATACAGAGGTTAAGCGCGATATGGAGCTCTTGACTGTCCGTGGCTACAACGACGAACTGTTGGAGCGCCACACTACAGGCGACGAGGTATATGTTCGTCAGCTTACTAAATCAAACGCACGCGTCGTTCGCGAGAAGAGATAAGTAGTATCGTATAGCTCAGGGACTGCTCTAACGCTGGGCAGGCGGTGCGAGCCGTACGGGCTTAGAAACTTCGTTTCCTTCCTTTTTCGCTTTTGCTAATGCCGCGACTTTTGTTCACCTTCAGTGAACGTTTAATATAAAAAGAGTACCTCGAACCATGAAAGTAAACTTTCGGTTCGAGGTACTCTTTTTATATTATTCCCCCGTTGGGGGAATTAAAGTCGCGGCCGCAAACAACACAAAGCGCAAGGAGGACAAATCACAGCTTGCTGTGCGCCCGCCGGCGTGAGGCAGTTGTATGTTTTTAAATCAAAAACTACTTACAAGCCTCGAGGATTTGTTTCACTACATCGCCCGTGATATTTTGCCCCTCACCGAGACGTGTTCCGCGGTCGTTGAAACGTTTAGCCACCTCATCTATCACATCTTGACCCACGCCATTTTCGCTAAGGCGAGTCTTAAGTCCCAAAGATCTAAAGAAGTTCTCTGTCGAAGCTATTGTTGCGTCGATTCTCTCTTGGCGAGATCCCGACACCACACCACACACACGCTCACCATATTGAATGATCTTGTCACCCTTTTGCTCGCGCATGACGCTCATCACCGCAGGCATAACAATAGACAACGTGTGTCCGTGTGTGATACCAGTGAGGGCTGTAAGCTCGTGACCAATCATATGTGTCGCCCAATCTTGAGGCACGCCCATCGAGACAAATCCATTAAGTCCCATCGTTGCACACAACATATAGTTTGACATCTGCTCATAATCCTCTTGGTCGGCTTGCACTTTGGGTGCGATCTCGCGGAGGGTCAACAACACACCCTCGGCCCAACGATCCATAAGTGGCGAGACGTTAGGCACCGTGAGGTACTGCTCCATAACGTGAATGTAAGTATCTGTCACACCGCATGCTATTTGGTATGGAGGAAGCGAGAAGGTTGTCTGAGGATCGAGGATCGAGAACTGAGGATTTTGGTTGTGAATAGCGAACTTCTCGCCCGTAGCATTGTTCGAGATTACAGCCGCGTTGTTCATCTCCGAACCAGTTGCAGGGAGTGTCATAACCGATGCAAAGGGAACGCAGTCGCCAAATGGTGCTGTACCGATCACAAGATCCCAACCATCCGCCTCGACGGGGATAGCCGCTGCAACGAGCTTTGTGCCATCGAGCACCGAGCCACCACCAACAGCCAAAAGGAAACCTACACCCTCCTTCTTGCCTAACTCTATGGCTTTGCGCAATGTCTCGATACGTGGATTGGGCTCAATGCCCCAAAATTCGATATAGTCAAACCCCTTGAGAGCCTCGATAACCTGATCGTAAACGCCATTTTTCTTGACACTTCCACCACCAAAAGTAACCATGATTTTTGTGTCACGAGGCAACTCCTTCGACAACTTTGAGATCATACCCTTACCGAAGATCAGCTTCGTGGGGTTTTGAAATTGAAAATTATTCATTGAATATATATTTTAGTATGTTTACGATTATTATGTTTCACAAAGTTAATAAAAATAGATTTATCTGCAACGGCTATGCGGAAAGTTTATCACCCGAGCTTTGACGACTAAAATAGCCACCAAGTTCACAACAACGGTGTAGAGAACAAGCAAAGTTGCTTTCCATCATATATAGGTTATTTCGTTATCATCAAAAGCACCACCCGATAGAATCCGCACACCTCGCGTCGCTGCGTGGTTATGGGTGGATAGTTAACGTTGATAGCCTCGCAGCGCACCTCGTCACTACCCTCCGCAGGCATCACACGCCTAACCATAATTCCATTGGGGGTGTCGATCACGTAGACTTTTCCCCACTCCAAGAAGAGATCGGCACTCACCTTTTTAGTTATCATCGTCGACCCCACAGGATATTCGGGCGACATCGAATCGCACACCATTTTTATGGCGAAGTCAGCCCCCTCGATGGGAGAGATCACACGCTGATAATCATCTTCGCGGCTCAACAAAAACTCAGAGATAGAGATTCCCAACGAAAATGAGGGGAGCAGAGGGATAAGATTGTGATCCATCTCTATGGGCTGGGGCACACCTTGAAGCATCTCTCCTTGGCCGTAGTGGAGCCACGAGGAGCTAAGTTGGGGGTATACCCTTAGTATTTGTTCTAATTTATCTTGACCAATATTCTTTTTAATCTTCGAAATATAGCCATTGGGCAGCCCTACACTCTTCTCAAAGGCCGACACGCTCAGTGACATATACTCTATAAAAAATTTTACTCGATCTATAACCATCTAACTATAAGTAATATATAATTTAATCACACAAATAAACCCCAATTAATTTGGAAAACCTTAGAAGATCTTCTATATTTGCATAGAATTTACACTCCAAAGGTAGGTTAAATTTAGAAGATTTAAAAATATTCCCCCACAATAATTTACAATAAAAAGATTTAAAAGTGATGAAAATTAACTTTCTATCGGATTTCAAGCTCTACGAGGAGTCAACCCTCATAGATGCCAACACACCCTTCCGATTCACATACTCCACCCCTCTCTCCGTGGGCTACGTAGCCTCGTTCGATGGGTCGAGTTACACCAACTGCTCGCTCCAAGAGGACAACAGCCTACTTGTGGTGTTCGACAACCACCACCTAAACATCGGCAAACTATCGGTCAAAAGGGAGTACTTCCTCAGCGACTCCGACTTCGAGGATGGCATATGCAACTTGGTGTCGACATTCACAACCGACATCGAGATCACAACCGAGGACTCCACCGACACAACCGCTACGATTGAGGTTTACCCCAACTACCAACGCGGATATTCGGCCTACGAGGTGGCCGTTAATAATGGCTACACGGGCAGCGAGCAGGAGTGGTTAAAATCCCTCGCAGGCAGCTCGACATCCGTTGTCGAGGATTTCGTATCGACTTCGTCGCAGATGCAGCCCAACGTCATGTATATACACTCCTCGTCGCCCGTGCTAATCACAATCGACATGGCCGAGGGGGACGACGACTCGACGCTTAAGGAGTATATGATGGTATTCACAACATCCGCTTCGGCCCCTGCGTTTGTCTGCTCCGACGATATTAATTGGATCGGATGTGTCGACGAATACAACGCCCCCGATCTCAAGAGCTACAAAACCTACGAGATCAATATCGCAAATAACCTAGGTGTAATTGTTGAGTGGTAGGGATATGAGACGTAGAAAATTACTGCTCGCTATGGCGGCAAAATATTTAAACACGTAGCTTTATGGCAGATATTGAGACTCTAGCCCCCTTCATTTTGTCGTTCGAGGGGGGATTTGTCGACCACCCCAACGATCGGGGTGGGGCGACAAACAAAGGTGTCACACTCTCGACATGGAGGAGCTATGGATATGATATTGACACGGATGGAGATATTGATGTCGAGGATTTAAAGTCCCTCAGCGACCGCGAGGTTATAGATCACATCCTACGGCCACACTATTGGGATCGCTGCCGCGCAGACGAGATCCAAGATCAATCAATAGCCAATATGGTTGTGGATTGGGTGTGGGGCTCGGGCGCATGGGGCATTAAACACACCCAGCAGGTGCTCGGCTTGGAGCGCGATGGAGTTGTTGGTCCCAAGACCCTCGAGGCACTGAATGGAGATAACCCCGAAGCTATTTTCGAGGCTCTCAAACGTCGTCGCGAACAACACTTCCGCTCGATTGTCGACAACGACCCCTCGCAGGGTGTTTTCCTCAATGGGTGGCTACGGAGGTTGGAGTGCATAGGTTACAACGAACTAAAACTCAACGGGAATGGTTAGATCACTTCTCCTTCTGTCGATTTTTATGGTTGCGTGCTCCCCACGCCTCCAAACAACATCTTGCGTCAAAGATAGCGTATTGGTGGAGGTACGACCGCGCATAGTCACAATTCGCGACACCGTGCTCGTCGAGATCCCCATGATATCTGAAAGGGTGACAGTAAGGGAGGATACGAGTATTTTGGTAAATCAATATGCCCACTCCGAAGCGATAATCCGACCCGATGGGGAGCTATACCACACCCTCGAGACCACTCCGCAGAGAATCCCCACCGAGTACAAAACAATAGTGGAGGTTCGCGACAGCATCATATATCGCAACCGCACGGAGATCCGCAGCGTGGAGGTCGAACGCGAACTCTCGTGGTGGCAGCGGCTGCAACTAAGAGGCTTTTGGGTTTTGGCCACATTTATAGGAGGGGTGGTTATCGTTAGACGACTCTTAATTTAAATTTAATTACGATGTTTCAAATAGCACTCCCCCCCTATTTGAAACATCGTTTTTTTTAAGTATTTTTTATACCTTTGCTGCACAAAAAAAATAGACAATGCTACAAACAGCCCTTTCGACAATTCTACTTCTTATTGTCTCAAATATCTTTATGATCTTTGCGTGGTACGGACACCTCAAGCTCCACGACAGCGGAGTGTCGACCAACTGGCCACTCTTTGGTGTTATTCTCTTTTCGTGGGGAATAGCTCTTCTGGAGTATGTTTTTCAGGTCCCTGCCAACCGCATGGGATTCATAGGCAACGGAGGCCCCTTCACCCTTATGCAGCTCAAAGTTATGCAGGAGGTGATAACGCTTATTGTCTTTACCATCTTCGCCAACTGCTTTTTCCAAGGCAACGAACTTAAGTGGAACCACTTAGTGGCATTTATGTTGCTTATCGGGGCTGTATACTTCGTGTTCCTAGATAGCTCGAAGTAGATATCCGCCCCCGATCACTCTTTTGCCTACGTAAAAGACAACGGGCTGCCCCTCGGCACACGCCCATGCTGGATTGGAGAGATAGACGAGGTACTGACCTTCGTACTCTGTGGCTTCGATGTGTGCATAACCCTCGGGGTTGCGCCCCAAACCACGCACCATAACTTTTATCTCTCGACTCGTGAGCCACTCCTCGCGGTCGACAATATTGCACTCCCCGACTAGAAGCCTAGAGGCAAATAGCTCACTATTTTCGCCCACAATGATTTGATTCTTAGTGCCATTGATTTTGGTCACCGCCACACCCGAGGGTATCCCCTCACCGCGTTTTTGGCCGATGGTATAGTATGCCAGCCCTCGATGCTCGCCCACAACTTCTCCGCGAGAGTCGATAATATCTCCGCGCTCGATCTTGTGGCCTGCACTCTCGATCAGCTCACTGTAGTGGCAGCCCCTCAAAAAACAGACACCCATACTCTCCTTTTTGAGAGTTGATTGCGCCTTTATATCCTCCTTTATGCGGTCGGCCATAGGGGTCAGGGCCATCGAGAGAGCCTCTTGCGAGAGCCCCCAAAGGTAATAGGACTGATCCTTGCGTGGGTCGACACCTCTCGACACATACAACTTTCCGCCATAATTAGTAACTCCGAAGTAGTGGCCCGTGGCGATATGTTGAGCCCCGACACTTTTGGCATATTCGACCAACATGTGCCACTTAATAAGTGGATTGCAACGCGTACATGGGGCCGGGGTGCGTCCTGCGATATACTCCTCCACGAAGTTGTCGATGATCTCGCTCCTGAACCGTTCGCGACAATCCAGCAGCACGAACTTCACCCCCATCTCTTGGGCTCGGGCGCGCGCACCCTGCACCGCATCGTCATCTCCCTCGACGAGCGACAACATCAGCGCCGTGACCGAGTATCCCCAACCACGCAATATATCGACCGCAGCACAACTATCAATCCCTCCACTAAAGGCCAACACAACCTCTGCATTTGCTCTCCCACTCATTTCACTATTATTTTGCTTTTTACCTTAAATCACACATAAAATAGAGATCATCCGCCCTCACTACCGTGAAGTTGAACAACCTCTAACTCTTAAGAGGAGATCTACCCCCCTAGAAAATCTCGGTGCCTCTCTCCAGCACCCACTCTTGTTTAAACAGCCTCGGCAGCCTCTCGCATCATTCTCTGCTGCTCGAAGTACTACTCTGGTTTGTTTTGCTTGATAAAGGCGATAACCTCCTCAAGCCCCATGCTCACCTTATCGAAATCCTCCTTGTACAGGAATATTTTGTGGCGATCGTAACTAACCGTACCATCGGGATGTGTCTTCTTGCGGCTTTCGGTGATGGTCAAAAAGTTGTCATCATCTTTAGTCGTTCGGACATCGATGAAGTAGGTACGACGACCTGCTTTGATGACTTTGGTTAAGATTGGTTCACCAAAGTCCTCTTCGGTGCGACGATTGTTGAATTGCGACATAGTTTGTAGTATTTGGTTAAATTTGGTTTACTAATGCGAATATAATAAACAATCACCACATTTGCAAATTTATTTGGCTAATATTTTATTTATACCATATAGTCTTTAGCTCATTTTCCCAGTTTTCGAGCAATTTTTCTATGCGCGAGAACGTTAGGGTGTCACTCTTATTCATAATTTCATAAAACGAAGATGTCGAGTACAACCGCTGTGCAAGTAGAGATTTAATATAAACCTCCGACTCCGACTTAAGAGACTGTAAATCAAGCTTCTCGAACTCCAAACCCTCGTCCGTAGCCATCTTTACCAGAGAGCCGATCATCTGTTGAGTGACCTCAAAACCCGAGGCATAACTCTCGAATGTAGGGTATTGATTGACCAGCTTAGTACGGTTTTTATCCAGATAAGAGATAGTGTATTTATTTAATACACCGCGACGAATTAATTTTGCATATTCGGCAGATAATTTCGTCGTATCGCCCAAAATCTCTATGTCGGGTGTTATACCTCCCCCACCATAGACCTCACGCCCCAATTTAAGGGTTTTGAAGATTGGAGCATCACAATCGACCTCTTCGTCACCACTTCGCTCCACTCCGCTTTTGAAGTACTCCTCCTTTTGCCCCTTAGTGTATGGACGCTGAATAACTCGCCCCGATGGGGTGTGATACCTCGAGACTGTGATCCTCACGGCCGACTCGTCGGCAAGGGTAAATTGACGCTGAACGAGTCCTTTACCGAAGCTCGTCTCTCCGACCACAACGCCTCTGTCCCAATCCTGAATTGCACCCGCCACGATCTCACTTGCCGAAGCTGAACTTTGGTCGATCATAATCACAACTTTTCCGCTCTGGAACACCCCTTCGCGAGTTGACCTCAGCGTCTGGGTAGGTGTCCCATCGCCCTCGGTGGTAACCACCAAAGAGCCTTTAGGAAGGAAAAAACCAGCCATCTCGATAGCTTGGCTCAACAGCCCTCCGCCATTTCCTCGTAGGTCGACAACCAGACTCTCGACCTCGCCTAATTTGTTGTAAGCCTCGTAAAACTCCTCCATGGTGGTCTCACCAAAGCGATTGACCTTGATATATCCACTCGTAGGGGTAAGTTTGTAGGCTGCATCGACCGTATTGATTGGTATTTTATCTCTGATTATCGAAAAGTGCAAGAGATCACTCTCCCCTGCCCTCACCACATCTATATCGACACGGCTTCCCGTTGCCCCCTTCAGCCGTTTGGGCACCTCGCTCTGCGAGATACCGATGGCGTTGAGCGTGTCGATACACACAATGCGATCATTGGCCATAACCCCCACCTTTTCGGCTGGGCCACCGATGATTGTGTTGACAACACGCAGGGTGTCGTCCATGACATTGAACTCAATGCCTACGCCACTAAATTCGCCCTCGAAGCTCTCCTTGATAGATGCCATCTCGTCGGCTGTGTAGTATGCCGAATGAGGATCCAGCTCACTGAGCACAGATCGAATAGCACTCTCCACGAGTTGTGGAGAGTCCAGATCTTCGATATAGTAATTGGCCAAAAGGGAGAAAAACTGGTTAAACTTATTTAACTGCGTTCGATTTTCATCTTTTGAATTTGAAGCCCCAAAAGAGACCAACACACCAAAGAGCGTCAATAAGCACGCTAGTGATATAAGTTTAAACCGCTTCATATAAACCTGAGTTTTGGATAAGGGAAATTTATTATTTACCTGCCAGTTTTATTAATTTCCCATATCTAAAACTCAGGTTATCGGCTTTAAAAAGCCGAAATATATTCGATACCCCCCTCTAAATCTCCCCCAAACCGTTCGAGACTGCTCTTCGCACCTCGGCAATTTGAACAAGTTCAATTGCGCTCGGTTTGTCAGCAGTTGGGGGAGACTTATTTTTAGAGGTGTTTTGGACAAGATTCTCTTATCCAAAACTCACGTATATAAGTTACTTTAGATAATTTGCCAACTCCGCAAAGGGGATATTACTCTGCTCGCCCGACATCATATTTTTGACCGTAGCCACCTGTTGCTCCAACTCTTGGCTGCCGACAATCACCACAAATGGGATCTTGCGACGATTAGCGTACTCCATCTGCTTCTTCATCTTTGCAGCGTCGGGGTAGATCTCCGTTGCGATACCCACGTTGCGAAGCTCCGCGATTAGCTTCATCGAGGCCATCTGCTCCGACTCACCGAAGTTCATAAAGATCACCTTGGTCGAGAAGTTCACCTCTTGGGGGAAGAGCTCCATCCCCACCATAACATCGTATATGCGGTCTGCTCCAAACGATATACCCACGCCCGAAACATTGGGCATACCAAAGATACCCGTTAGGTCGTCGTAGCGGCCACCTCCACATATAGATCCAATCGCGAAGTCACGAGCCTTAACCTCGAAAATAGCCCCCGTATAGTAGTTCAAACCTCTAGCCAACGAGAGGTCGATCTCTATATCTAGCTTTAGGGACAACGCCTCACTCATGGTCAATATTGTGCGTAGCTCCTCGACTCCAGCCATTCCGACAGACGAGCCGCCTATGATCTGCGAGAGCTTGTCTAACTTCTCTATATTGGTTCCGCTAAGCTCCAAAATAGGCTCCAACTTTGTGATCGCCTCATCTTCGATTCCGCGCTCACGAAGCTCCGCCTTCACATTATCCAGCCCGATTTTGTCGAGCTTGTCGATAGCCACCGTGATATCCATCATCTTGTCTGCATGGCCGATTGTCTCTGCTATACCATACAAGATCTTGCGGTTGTTGACCTTCAAAGTAACCGCGATATTGAGAGCCTTAAAGACCCTCTCGACGATCTCGACCAACTCAACCTCGTTGACCAAAGACTTCGACCCTACCATATCTACATCGCACTGATAGAACTCACGGTAACGACCTTTTTGGGGTCTATCCGCGCGCCACACAGGTTGGATCTGGTATCTTTTGTATGGGAACACAAGTTCGTTTTGGTGCTGAACGACATAGCGCGCAAAGGGGACTGTTAGGTCGTAACGAAGCCCCTTCTCGCAGATCTTCGATGCACTAGACATCTCCTCGCGCGACATCTGCTTGGCATAGTCTCCCGAGTTTAGTATCTTGAAAAGTAGCTTATCGCCCTCCTCGCCATACTTACCCATAAGGGTCGAGAGGTTCTCCATAGATGGAGTTTCGAGAGGGGCAAAGCCAAAGAGTTTAAAGACCCCCTTAATTGTGTCAAAGATATATTGACGACGCATCATCTCGGAGTGTCCGAAGTCGCGCGTTCCCTTGGGAATTGATGGTTTTTGAACTGCCATTGTTTTATATTTTATGCTTCTTAACCTGAGTTTTGGATAAGAAAAATTCTTATTTTCAGGTTGGTTCATATTATTTTTCTTATCCAAAACGCAGGTTATCGGCTTTGAAAAAGCCGAGA
>JBCQUO010000001.1:0-82449 GCA_047173955.1 Rikenellaceae bacterium | reverse complement strand
GCTACGATGTAAGTGAGTCACCCTTAACAACATTGGTAAGAAGTGGGTTAAGAGATACCTGCAACAATGTGTTACCAATTCCAAGGAGTGCGAATGCCAACATTGCGCTCTCGAAAGAGTATACAAAGAATGGGATCAACATACCCACGAATGTGATTACGTTACTAAGTTGAACGGTCTTTTTACGACCAATTTTGTTCATCAAAAGCGCTGTTGGTACACTCAACAAGAGGAACCACAAGAACACTGCCGATGGGATAAATCCTGCAAGAGTCTCGCTCAATGCGAAATCCTGCTTTACGTAACTTGTGGCGATTCCCACAACATCGCAGAAACCCATCACAAAGAAACCGAATAGTACCGGTAAAATCTTTTTCATAGTTTTTTAGTTTAGTTATAGGGGGCTTCTAATAATTCCCCGATTTTATTTTTTGGTTAATAAGTATCCATTTTTGCTTTTGCAAAAGTGGGCTGTGGTGGCTCCTACCACCTATTTCTGCGAAAACAAAAAGGGGTGGTTAGTAACCGAAAAGTATTTGGGGGAATTATTAGAAGTCCCCTATAGTTTTAAGTTAGGGGATAGATCTTCACCCATCCCCTAAGTTTTAGTTTTAAGCCTTTGTCGCAACGTTTGCTTTGTCTATTTGAGAGAGCGCATAGTTATATGCACCAAGTGAGATAGCCTTCGATGCTCCAATAGAAGAGATAGCAACACCCAAACGCTTCTCCTCATCGTAGTTTACATACTTATCTGTACCGTAAACCTTGATTGGGTGAGATTTGCCTCGTGCGAACTCTCTGAACTCATCCTCGTTGTCTAGCTCATAGATCTTAGGTTGTACGCGACGCACCTCCTCACCCGAAAGTGTAAAGATTGAACTGCGCACCTCCTTCAAAAGAGCAGGCAAGATATACTTCTTAGCAGCTGTGATTCCACCACCGATAACCACGATTCCATCGAGCAACGAGATAGCCGATGCGATAGCGCTACCTGCCACTTGACCCATATGCTCAAATGCTTTAACCGCAGACTCGCGGTCACCCTCGCGACGACCCTCAGCGATGTCGTAGATATCCTTTGGCTCCAACGACGAATCCAAAACGCCCGAAAGCTCAGCATATACACGTTTCACCGCGCGAACTGCAACTCCCTCCTCAACGATAATGTTGGGATCGTGCTTGTGTTGCAAACAGAAGGTCTCGATACATGAGTTGTCACCTAGGTGCAATACATTGTCGTATACATGACCAACACCAAAACCAGTTCCGAAAGTGTAACCGATAAGTGATTTGAATGTCTTAACGCCACCCATAGCAGCCACCTTCTTGTTGATCTCTACGAGTTTGCCAGCCAACGCCTCGCCATATGCGAATAGGTCTCCATCGTTGTTGATATATACTGGAACGCCAAATTTAGCCTCCAAGAATGGACCCAAAGCGACTCCATCTCTAAAAGATGGGAAGTTTGGCAAATATCCACCAATGATTCCATTTGCATAATCCGCTGGGCCGGGGAAGGCAAAGCTGATAGCTACGGGTTGAGTTTTGAGCTGAGAGATGACCATCTCAAAACCTTTGACAAGTTGCGCCAAGCACTCGTCCAATTTGTCTGAAAATGCAGGGAGGGTGATAGGCTCAATGATGAAATCATTGGCCTGCATAGCTCCAAATACGAAGTTTGTACCACCTGCGTCTAGGGTGATTACGGTTCGGTTATCGTGTTGATACATAATATATTAGTTAATTAGGTTAATTGTCTATTAGTTAGCTGCTTCTTTCACATACAAACGTGGGATCTTCGCGTCTGTCATGTCTCTTAGCTCCTCATACGACTTATCCATCTTCACCTCATCTTTAATCTCCAAGAGTTGTTGTTTGAGTTTTTTGACCAACTCCGCTTGCGCTGGGTCGTTATATATGTTGTTCATCTCGTTTGGATCGCTCTCCAAATCGAACAACTCCCACTCATCCATATCGTAGTAGTAGTGGATCAACTTATATCTATCTGTACGGATTCCGTAGTGTGGTTGCACATTGTGCCAGAATGGGTACTCATAGTAGTGGTAGTAGATTCCATCGCGGAAAGCACCCTTTTGTGTGCCATCAACCACACTTCTGAAGCTCTTTCCTTGGATATCCTCTGGGATCTCGATACCTGCGTAATCCAACAATGTTGGAGCGTAGTCGATATTGAGCAAAAGATCTTTGTTGACCTGACCAGCCTTGATACCTTTAGGGAAGCGCATAACGCATGGCATATGTAGAGTCTCCTCATACATAAATCTCTTGTCCATCCATCCGCCGTGCTCGCCGAGGAAGAAACCTTGGTCCGAAGTGTAGATCACGATTGTGTTCTCTGCCAATCCGTTTGCCTCCAAATAGTCAAGTACTGAACCAATAGCGTCGTCAACATGTTTCACACAACGCAAATAGTCCTTAACGTAAGTTTGATACTTCCAGTTCTTACGCTCCTCGTCGGTCATGTTTGGATCTGGAGTCCAATCCTCACCCTTGTTGTTTCCATATTGCTCCCATGCCTCAGCCTCCTCTGGTGAGAGTCCCTCGGGTGTTGGGATCTTCATATCTTTGCGAGTCATGTTACCATCTATGCGGTTCCACGCAGCAGCAGCAGCCTTACGTCCCGCGTAATCATCCTCGTAGTTCACTGGGTAAGGAAGCTCTACATCCTTAAGGTAATCCATATACTCCTCACTTGGGTCGCATGGACGGTGTGGAGCCTTGAATTGGTACATCATCATAAATGGCTTCGACTTGTCGCGATTCTCCAACCACTCCAAACCATCTGCCTCGATAACATCCGTTGAGTATCGACCTGTCTCGGTAACCAAACTTCCATCTGTCATCTCAAACACTGGATCGAAGTATGAACCTTGACCCTCCTTGTTGAATAACACTTTATAGTAGTCAAATCCCACAGGCGAAGAACCCAAGTGCCACTTTCCGATCATTGCAGTTTGGTATCCTGCCTCTTGGAGCAACATTGGGAATGTAGTTTGATCGGGGTTGAAATCACCTCCATCCTCGTTTTTGTAGAAACCATTGATGTGGCTATACTTTCCCGTAACGATACATGCACGCGAAGGTCCACTGATTGAGTTTGTGACCATGAAGTTGTCGAAACGAACACCTTCGTTTGCAATACGGTCGATATTGGGCGTTGGAGCAACACCCGAAAGGAAGCCATTGTAGGCACTAATAGCAGATAGAGCGTGGTCATCTGTCATGATAAACAGGATGTTAGGACGCTCATCTACACTCGCTTGACTACAGCTTGCAGCAGCACTGCAAACCGCCAAGCCCGGAAGTAGGTAGTTTAATTTCATTATGTTTAATTTTAAGCTGTGTCTTTGTGGAGGGTGATAACCCACACTATATAATAACAAAGTTACAAATTAATTTTAGAATTCCAATTCCTCTTTGTTATTTTTTAACCAACAAATGCGATTTTTAGTTTATCTCTCTCAATTAGTCAACGATTGGTAGATTAGCCCGATCCAGAACTCCATCTACCCTGTTGATGAACGAATTATTGTCGCAACGCTTTATGCATTTGCGCTCCATGTACGTATAATAACGACGTTCGGTATTAGCTTTTTTGAGCCGCTCGACCCCTTTATAATCCCCTATCTCGAAGAGGTGGGCGCGAGCCTTTGCATACACCCCCAGAACATCCACTGGGTCTGTGCGACGCGGCGAGGAGGAGTATAGCTGATGCGACAAATCTCGCTGCCACGCCTGATCAAAAGCCTTGAAATATAGCTTTGTAGCCAACCCATTACGGTTCTCACTCTTCATCAGCTCCGCCAGACGCAGTGCATATGAGGCTATGTCATCCCGTATCTCGTAGGCCCTATAGAAGATCCCCTGCGTTGATCCATAAATCATCGCATCCTCGATTGTGTGGAGCTCAAGTAGACCATCCTTGGTCGATAAAATCTTCTGAGTTTGGTGACGGCTTATTTTGCCGCAATAATAGATCTCTCTCATAGTTTTTTATGTTTTAAATTAGTATTGCAAAACATTAGTTTTGTTCCGATTCTTAAGAACGTTGATAGGTGGATGAAATTTTGAAGATGGCGTGGAGGGGTGTGAGGGAGCGTACTTAGGCGTACGTGACCGATCATAACTCCACGGTATCTTTGAAATTTAGCCACCTTACAACGTTCTATTATCAAAAAATAAAATCCTCAAATACATCACAGAACGAGACGAAAGAGATTATATGTGGCAAAAAAAATGACACAAAACCTCCATCGAATAAATCGAATGAATAGTTTTGTGTCATAAATTTGTAGTGCAAATATAGCACTATAAATCGAAACATCCAAATTTTTCCTCCTAAAGTTTTGTTTTTAGGAGAGTTAAGAATGGTGAATGATAAATGGTGAATGGTGAATGATAAACGCCGATAATGATAAATGATTCAGCATTAACCATTCATCATTCACCATTATTTTTCACCCTCGCTTATGTGTGTTGAGGCCGCGAGGGGTTTCCCCCAACGGGGGAATAATATAAAGCAAGTGAATCCTGAACCGAAAGCTCGCTTTCGAGGACAGAATCCACTTGGTTTATATTAAACGTTCACTGAAGGTGAACATCGCATCGCGGCCTCAACACACATAAGCGCAAGGAAAACAAATCACAGCTTGCTGTGCGCCCGCCGGCGTGAGGCAGTCAAGCCTCTAAAAACAGCCCCAAAACAGAAGCCAAACAAAGGCCGCTTAAAACGTAACAGCAATTCCGCCCGAGGCCCAGACTTGGGGCATTTCGAGGCCACCATAGTCGTAGTACGACGTGGAGGTTATATTTGTTGCGTCGGCGTAGATCTCTATTCCACCTTTGCGCCACGACATTCGCGCGTCGAGGAGGAAGTATGGTTCATAGTTTTGAGTCACCCCATCGCTGTCGGAGTATGTACCTACGCGGTCGTAGAGCGACCCCGTGACCACCAAGGAGAGGTTCCTGCATAGGGCGAAGTCGGCCGACAAGACCCCTTTGTTGTGCATATACTCAAACGCGTACTTCGAGAGATACTCACCGCTATCTTTGTTCTGGGTGATATATCCGTAGCTAGCCGATAGTCGACGCACGAAGCCATCGGAGGTGTAGCTACCGCTCAGCTCCACACCAAATGTACCGAGCTGGGTAAATTGACGCGATGTCCAGACCCCTTCGGGATCATCCGCCCCTTGGGTCCAATCTATGATATTTCGTCCATCGCGGTAGTAGATCTGCGCCACTGTTCGCCACGCTGATTTTTGGTACGAGGTGTTAAATATATAGGTTGTTGCCACTTCGGGTTGAAGGTTGGCGTTGGGGATATTTGTCGCCGAGGTGTAATATAGGTCGGTGAATGATGGCAGGCGCATAGATTCATTTGCTCCAATCTCCATGCGTAGCCCCTCGATGGGCCTATAGCTTCCCGAGATACTCCATATGGGCTGTGTGCCATAGGGTGTTGAGCTCACTCCTACATAGGCTGCCACACCTATTTTTGCCCACTCCTTGCTCTGTTTGAGGTAGAAGTTCAAGACATTTCGATCAGCCTCATGTGTATAGCGCCCATTAGCTTCGTCGGCCTCCTCACCTAGGTTGGTGCTCCAGATATGGTTGTAGGTATAGTCACCGCCCAAGGTTGTCACACCCCACTTCGAGGTATAATCGGCCCAAACCTCAACGCCCACATTGTCGGTGTTGTGATAGTTGTAGGGGACAGTCTCGGGAGCGTCGTGGATAAGCTCAAATCTATCGAAGTTCTTGCGATAGCTCACCGAGCTATTTAACCTCACTGAGCCGAAATCCTTGAGCCACCTAAGCGACGCTAGAGCTGTTTTTGTCGCCTCATATTGGTCGAGGTACTTGAGCGAATAGAATCCATTGGCTCCAAATTCACGATCTTGATACCCAGCTTGAAAATCCCAGAATCCACTTTTGGGGGAGTCGTAGTTAGCTCTTACGAAGCTATTGAAATTCTCGAAAGATGTGTTGTGGGTGTAGCCATCGCTTTTGCGATAGGAGGCCGCCCCAAAGAGGTTGAGTTTACCGCTCGTCACCGCTCCCGAGAGGGAGTTGTAGAGGTAGCCATAGTCGCCCGTTGTGGTCGACACGCGCAGGTATTTGTCTAAGAGGGGTGAGGTACGAACATTGATCGCCCCTGCATAGGCTCCCACCCCCGACACACCGTCGATAAGCTCTACGCCTGCGACACTCTCGATGTCTATAGGCAAAGAGTGAGTTTGATGCCCCGTACGTGCATCGGTAAAATTGATGCCATTGAGCATCACCATAGTTTGGTCAAATGAGCCTCCTCGGATCGAAAGGTCCGCTTGCACCGCCTTGCCGCCTCGCTCCCTAACATCAACAGAGGGAGAGAGTCGGAGTGCCGATTCCAAAGTTTGGATCGGGGCAGCCGCCTCGGTATCTCTGCTAAAGATAGGTTTCTGCAACATTGCACTACGCGTTGGGTTGGCTTTGGTGTGGGTGATCCCCACATCTCGCAGCTCCACATTTTGGCTTATCGAAAGTGTATCGACAGCCTCCGAAGCGTAGGCACTGTTAGCGACAAGTGAGAGCATAGACATTCCAACCCAAAGAACTCCGATTGTCACGCAACGTCCCACAGAGGCAAAAGCTGAATAGCTCTTGCGGCTCCAACGACGAAAACACGCAACGGATTCTGGTTTAAGAATCTTTTTCATCTCGCTTGTTTTTTTAGATGATTAATAAAATAATTTAATTGGTTTTTTTAATAAAACCGCGTCAAAGGTATATAAAAAAAGTGAAAAACAAAATATTCAGACCATTACATGAGGTTTATTTTACCCCGACCCAGAGAACGTTGATGGGTAGACAAAAAAAAGTATCTCCAAACCTCTATTCAGTTTGAAGATACTAGTAAATTGCGTTGAGCTACAAGGACTCGAACCTTGAATGTCAGGACCAGAATCTGATGTGTTACCATTACACCATAGCTCAATACATCCCTTAAGACGAAACAAAAGTAATAAAAAAATATTTATTTAACAATTTTTTTATTGAAATTTGTTTGGGTAGTGTGGAATTCCAGAGGTAAAAGGTATCTGCTCGCCCCCTTGAAGCCTTGCGTCACTATGAACATTAGTCCGCAATCTCTACCTCGGTCGTGCAATGTATCGCTAGGGATTGCGGATCAAGTCCGCAATGACGCAGATGAGTTAGGAGTTAGGAGTTAGGAGTTAGGAGTTAAGTCTCATCATTCACCATTCTCCATTCTCCATTCACCATTCTCCATTCTCCATTCTCCATTCTCCATTCTCCATTCACCATTCACCATTCACCATTCACCATTCACCATTCACCATTCACCATTCACCATTGATCATTGATCATTATTAAAGAGCCTCTTTTATCTTCCAGACAAATGCTTTTAGCCCTTGACGCTTGGTCAAGGCATCGAGCTCGCGCAGGGCGTTTAATATAACCTCAACTCTATCGTCCTCGACCACAACCATGATCGAAGAGTTCATAGATGGCCATGCGTGCGACCCCAAGTGAGGCTCTCCATCGACCGATCCGCGACCCGTTGTGAGGTCCCACTTTGTGAATCCGCGTACATTGAGGTCGTCCAAGATATTGTGCACGCGATCTGTCAATGCTTGGTTATATGATATAAAAACTGCTTTCATCGTATACTGTTATTGTTGCGCTGCTAACTGCTCTCTTTCGAGCTTCTTAGCGGCTAGTTTATCGCTTTTTTTCTTTTGGCGGCGAATCTGTCCATTGACCATCACCGAATAGAAGATCGGCACAACGAGGAGAGTTAGGATGGTCGAGAACGAGAGTCCTCCGATCACAGCTATACCCATTGGCTGCCATGTCTCCGATCCTGCTCCTGTACCGAGCGCCATTGGGAGCATACCGAGCACCGTGGTGAAGGATGTCATAAGCACTGGGCGCAGACGGCTCTTGGCTCCTGCCAACACTGCATCGTAGACCTTCTCACCGCGCTCCACAAGGAGGTTCATGTAGTCGATCATCACAATTCCATTCTTGGTCACAATACCCACCAGCATGATTGATCCGATAAGGGCTATGAGCGACATTGGGACATTGGTGATAAACAGTGCATATATAACACCCGTGAATGCCAATGGGATGGTGAACATAATGATGAATGGGAAGAGCAACGACTCGAACTGCGTAGCCATCACGATATATACCAAAATCACGATCAGAACAAACAGCATCGCAAGGTCGGCAAAGGCCTCCTCTTGATCTTCGAGTGTACCACCGATCTCGATTGCTATACCCTCGGGGGCGTGGTAGTTATCGAGTATGGTGTTGATCTCGGTGAGCACCTCACTTAGTGCTACACCAGCACCCATCGAACCCTCAACAGTGACCACACGTTGACGATTTTCGCGCTCTATGGATGGAGCGGCAAAGACCTCCTCTACGGTAGCTACTTCGCTGAGTCTCACTTGGGCTCCAGTCGATGAGTAGAGGGTTATATTTCGCACATCGTCCAACGATTTACGCTTCTCCTCCATATATCGCACCACGATATCGTACTCCTCGCCATCCTCGCGATAGAGGCTCGCGGTGTAGCCATTTATGCGATTACGCACGTAGTAGGCCGAGGTATAGTAATCCAGTCCATGCGATTTGAGCTTCTCGCGGTCGAACACAACATTGTATTCGGGGCGAAGGTCATCGCGAGAGAGCTGCACATCGCGGATACCGGGGATCTCACGAATCTGCATCATAAGTTCATTAGCCACTTCGTTGGATGTCTCTATATTGTAACCAAAGACCTTGACCTCGACAGTACTGTTACCCGACGTTCCACCCTGCGAACCTCCGGGCATCACGGTGTAGGATCTCACCTCGGGGATCTTGTCGAGCTCGTCGCGCAACACATCCGACATCTCGTAGATCGTACGATCGCGCTCCGTAGAGCTCTTCTCGGCACGCATATTATAGTTGATGATGTAGGATCCCGTGGTCTGCATCGCAGCAAAGGCATCGTCCGATGAGTTAGAACCCGAAGAGGCCGACACGACACTTATTTCGGGGAGCTTCTCCTCGATGATAGCATCTATTTGGCGAGCGACTTGGGCAGTGTAATCGACCGAGAGGTTCTGCTCCAACTTAACGATTGCCGAGATACGGCTATTGTCCGATGGGGGGAAGAACTCGGTAGCGATAAGCCCTGAGCCCATCATCCATATAGAGAAACCGAATAATACAGCTATAGCCGAAATGGTTATACGGCGATGACCCAACACCCCTTTGAGGAGGCTAGCATATGTGCTATCCATCCACACCAAGAATTTGTCGATGGGTTTATATACTATTCCGATACCTTTATAGTCGTGCACACCTCCATCTTCGGTGAGGATATAGGCCGACAACATGGGGGTGAGCGATATAGCAGCTATTGTCGACACGCTAACCACGATCGTAACGATCCATCCCAACTCGCGGAACATGATTCCCGACATTCCCGACACCATCGTCAGTGGCAAGAACACCGCAACAACAACCAATGTAGTGGCGATAACCGACAACCACACCTCGTTGGTAGCGTAGATAGCCGCCTCTTTGGGACTCGACCCCTTCTCGATATGGGTGGTGATATTTTCGAGTACCACAATAGCATCATCCACCACCATTCCGATGGCTATGGAGAGCGACGACAAAGAGATAATATTGAGTGTCGACCCCGTAGCAAAGAGGTATATAAACGAACATATAAGAGAGATCGGGATGGTGAGACATATAATAAATGTAGCACGCCACCTACCCAAGAAGAACATCACAACCAATACCACAAAGATAAAGGCGTACATGATACTGTTCGACAACGAGTTGATACTGTCGGTGATCTCTTTGGAGCCCTCAAATATCAGATCCATCTCTATATCTTTGGGCAGCGACTCCTTGATCTCGGGGAGCATTTCGTTGATTGTCTTTACGATGTCGACGGTGTTGGCACCCGACTGCTTTTGGATCATCACACGCACACCCAAACGACCATTCATACGTTCGTCCATAGTCGATGTCTCGAGTGTATCGCGCACCTCAGCCACATCCGCGAGGGTCACCGTACGGCCGTTGTAGTTAGACACAACGATCGACTCTAGCTCCTTGCTCGAATTAAACTCTCCATCAGTTTTGAGGATATAGGTGTTGTTTCCAATATCCATTGTACCTGCTGGGATATTGACATTCTCCATCGCGATTATAGATCCGAGCTGCTCTACAGTGAGTCCATAGGCATCTATTTTGCGCGGATCGACATTGACCTGCACTTCGCGCGAGGGGGCACCCATAATACTCACGGCACCCACACCACTTACGCGGTTGAGCACGTTGACCAACTTCTCGTCCAAGATTTTGGACAATGCAGGGAAGCTCTCGTCGGCAGTGATGGCCAACATCATAACGGGCATCATTGATGTCGAGAACTTAAAGATCGTCGGATAGTCGACATCGTCGGGAAGGAGACTTTGGGTACGGCTCACAACATCGCGGATATTGTTAGTCGCCTCGGTCAGGTCCGAACCATACTCAAACTCCAAAGAGACAATTGAGTAGTTGTCAGACGAAGTAGAGGTGATCTTGTCGAGATCATCTACTGTATTGAGGTTATCCTCCAATACACGCGTGATATTGGTCTCTATATCGTCGGCGTTGGCACCTGCATATGTTGTGATAACCGAGATCGACGGGATCTCAATTTCGGGGTATTGGTCTACCGCCAAATTTTGGAGCGAGAAGAGTCCAAATATCATCACACCGATAAAAATCAGGGTGGTAGATACGGGCTTTCTTACAGCACTTTCATATATTTTCATACGTTTACTCTCTTAAATTACTTTGTAATCTCGACATCGGTGCCATCATCTATGCGCGAAAATGCAGTTACAATAACCTCTTCGCCTAGCTCCACGCCACTCAAAATATCGACCATTGCCCCCACCATGCGGCCCACCTTTACCGAACGACGCTCAGCCTTGCCATCCTTGACTACATATAGATAGTTCTCCGCCGAACCAAACTGCTTCTGCACCGCAACGTCGGGCACCATGATTCCATCTTTGGAGCCCATCACAAATTGTGCACGAGCATACATCCCCGGGCGCAAGCGCTCCGAAGCGTTGGGCACTGTGACCTCAACGGTAAAGGTACGTGTCTGGGCATCCAACGCTGGGTAGATCAACGACACTTGACCCTCAAAAACCTCGTCGGGGTAGATGTCTAAAGTTATATCGACCGCCATTCCACTCTTCACGTTGGGGAAGAACTGCTCTTGGATATTGACCAAAACTTTGAGTTTACTGATCTGGGCAATGTGTAGAATAGGAGTATTGGCAAATAGGTTACCCTCCTCGCTATTGCGCTCTGTGACAACACCCGAGATCGGAGACAATATCTCGATATTCTTCTTGATATTTTCGGCCGCCTCGGCTTGAACATCATAGCTCATCTTCGCCTGATCGAGCGTTTGGCGCGATATACCTCCTGCGTCGTATACCGCTTTGAGGCGGTTATAATCATCCTCTAGGGTCTTTACCGACAACATCTGCTGGGTATACAACGTTGGGTCGAGTGTTACGAGAAGTTGCCCCTCGCGCACGCGGTCACCCACATCGACTGTGATCTTGTCTATCCTCACACCACTCGCCGCAGGGGTGATGTCGACCTCCTTGTATGCTTTGATATCGGTGGTGAACTCCTCCTTCAACAACACAGTCGCAGCCTCCGCTTTGGCCGACTTTGTCGTCACCTTTTCTACCTCTGTCGCTGCTTCCGAGGTGCTTTTCTCTTGATTTGATCCACAACCGACAAGTGTTGCTGCTGCAAAAGCTACGATCATTAACTCTTTCATAATTTGAATCTCTATTTTATTTTTTTAATTTTCTTTACCAATAATTTTGTCATACTCACTGCGTGCAACAAGCAAATCGTAGATCGCCTGCGACAAATTGAGTTCGGCTTGGGTGAGAGATAGGTGAGCCGAATTGAGTTCGAGGATTGTCCCCGCACCCGCTTTGTAGCGCGTATCGGATATAGAGTATGCCTTCGAGGCTTGACCCATCGCCACCTCTTGGGCAAACATCTGCTCGCGCGCGGTGATAAGGTTACTGATTGCGGTGTTGACACTCACCTCCAAACTCTGCTCCGTATATTTGCGTTGCAACTCCAACTGCTCAATTTGGTTCGAGATCTGACGCGCACGGTTGGTGTTGGTCAACCCCGAGAAGATAGGCACCGAAAGAGACAGACCAACATAGGCTGGACCCTGCCAAAAATATGAGTTGCTCGAGGTCGAAGTTGTCTCGCCCGTGAGCGAGAATGATCCCATGTTATTACCCGTGTAGGTATAGTTACCCCATGCCGCAAGAGTCGGTAGGCGCGCTGCGTTTGAGACCTTTTTGCTTTGAGCCAAGATCTCGGATTGGATCTCCATTGATTTAAGCGTGCTATTCTCCGACAGATCGTTTGACATGGTGGTGAAATTATTCAATACATCATCCTTCATCTCGTCGAGCTGCCCCACAACCTCCACGGTTATATCTTCGGGGATCGAGAGGTACATCTTCAATAGATCTTTAGCTATCCCGATCGAGTTTTTGAGCTGAATGATTGTTGGCTCTATAGAGCTCAGTTGGACCTGCGCGGTGAGAAGTTCATACTCCGAAGCCACCCCATTGTCGAATTTTGTTTGAGTCTCGTCGACAGTCTGTTGAGCGGTATCGAAAGAGTTCTGCATCACCTCCAATGATTTTTGGGCCAAGAGGATATTGTAGAAGCTCTGCTTCACCTCGGCCACCAAATCTATGCGCGACGAGCGTGCCGACTCAACAGCCGCTTCGGCCTCCATACTATTCATTTTGAGCGTGCGATAAACTGTTGGCACATACAACGCCAATGTCACATCTGCCGACGCAGAGAATGTGTTGTACTGGTTGGCACCAAGCGTGAAGCCTTCGGCCATACTCTGGTTTTTGAGGGTACGGGTGTAGTCGCCCGAAGCTGATAGTTGGGGCAAGAGTGAGCCCATTGTTGTTTTGCGCACGTAGTCGTAACGCTCGATCTCCAACTCCGCGATCTTAATTGTCGTATTCTCCGAAAGGGCAATCTCTACAGCCTCCGTCACACTCAATCGCATCTGCGCCTGCACTTGCGTTGTCGCCACGCTCGCGATCATCAACGAGGCAGCGATAATTAGATTTTTCATTTTTATCATTTAATTTATTTTCTATTTCTCGGCCAAATATTTATCTATAGCATCCAAACCTGCTTGTGTACTGATACCTCTGAGCACGGTGACCTGCGCGGCATAAAAAGCCTCTTCGCGACTCATACCTTCGGGAATCACAAGCCCATCGTCGACCTCCACAATCGCTGTGGTCACAAAGTAGATCATCGAGATAAAGAGATCTATATTGGTATTGCTCATTATCAGCCCCAAATCCACAGCCTCCAACAAACTCTCCTTAAATAACCTATATCTCTCTGTCGAACCGAGATCTTGAATTCGCTTGTGCACAGAGGGGTAAAATTGGCTTATTGTTCGGCGCAGTCGCCATGTGACATCTGATCGTTGGGTGAGGTGGTTCGAGACCATCAATACTGCAATCAATACATTGGGCGCAGATTTACCAACGGCCTCTAGCTCGGCCGACAAACCCCTCAAATACAAGATCATAGCTTGAAACAACAGCTCCTCTTTGCCACCAAAGATCTCATACATCGTACGCTTCGAGATGTGCATTTTGCGCGCTATATCGTCCATTCGCACAGACTTCACCCCCTGCTCGATATACATCGCCAGCGCTTGTGCAATTATCCTATCTTTTTGTTCGTTACTCATTTTTCCATATTTTAACAGCCGCAAAGGTATTCAAAAAACTCGGAAAACAAAAAAAGTTTTGTAATTTTTGTGTGAAATTCAAGAAATTTTTGCTACATTTGCTTTTAAAGAACCAATTAGCTATGAAAGAGACTAAAACTATACTGCCCATCATCGCCAAAGATGAATGGCTAGAACCAGTTGCAGACGAGGTAAATCTTCGCCATGAACTTTACAGTGAGCGCCTAAGCGCTATCGAACAAGCATCAGGATCCATTGTTGATTACGCTAACGGATACCGCTATTTCGGGTGGCAATATGACCCCCAAATGGAGGGTTGGTGGTTCAGGGAGTGGCTGCCCGGGGCTCACGATGTCTACATCTTTGGAGACTTCAACGGCTGGCAGCGCACCGAGATCAGACTCCAAAAAGATAGTAGCGGCGTGTGGAGCACATTCCTCCCCGACGCTATGTACTCATACAGACTCACCCATGGGTCTCTCTACAAAATCCATGTCAATGGAGCTAACGGTTGGCACGACCGTATCCCAGCCTACGCAACTCGTGTGGTGCAGGATGATGTATCCAAGAACTATACCGCACAATTCTGGATCCCCCAACCTTTTGACTGGGAGGGAGACACATTTAGCGCCAAGAAGATATCGCAGCTAATCATCTATGAGGCACATGTCGGCATGGCCCAAGAGTACGAAGGTGTGGGTACATATGTCGAGTTCTCGGAGAAGATACTCCCTCGGATCAAAAAGGCAGGCTACAACGCTGTGCAATTGATGGCTATCGCTGAGCACCCCTACTACGGCTCTTTCGGATACCATGTATCGAGCTTCTTTGCCCCATCGTCTCGCTTCGGAACACCCGAGGAGTTGAAGGCGTTGGTCAAGAAGGCACACTCGTTGGGCATAGCGGTGATTATGGATATTGTCCACGCCCACTACGTCAAGAACCTAAACGAGGGAATCAATGAGTTGGATGGTTCGGACCACCTCTACTCTAAGGCTGGCGAGGCTGGATATCAACCCTACTGGGACTCAAAGACCTTCGATTTCGGCAAGCGAGAGGTGGAGCACTTCTTGTTGTCGAACACCAAATATTGGTTGGACGAGTTCCACTTCGATGGCTACCGTTTCGATGGAGTCACCTCGATGATCTATCACCACTTCGGATATACGGAGTTCGACGCTCGCGAGAAGTTCTTCGACGAGGGTGTCAACCGCGACGCTTTGGTCTACCTATCGTTGGCCAACGACCTGACCCACAAAGTCGACCCACACGCAATCACAATTGCCGAGGATGTGAGCGGCATGCCGGGAATGTGTATTCCACTCGCCGATGGAGGTATCGGATTTGATTACCGTTTGGGAATGGCTATTCCAGACTTCTGGATCAAGCTACTCGAGGATGTGCCCGATGAGGAGTGGAACCTGTGGGAGATGTGGGATATGATGACATCACGCTTGGCCGATGTCAAGACCATCGCCTATGCCGAGTCGCACGACCAAGCTATGGTGGGCGACAAGACAATCGCCTTTAGACTCATGGACAAAGAGATGTACTTCTCGATGGATCGTGCCACACCAAGCATTGTGGTCGACAGAGGTATGGCCCTCCACAAAATGATCCGCCTGATGACCATCACCACGGGAGGAAATGGTTATCTGAACTTTATGGGTAACGAGTTCGGTCACCCCGAGTGGATCGACTTCCCACGCGAGGGTAACGATTGGGGCTATGCGCACGCTCGCAGACAGTGGTCGCTGAGCAAGAATGGATTCTTGAGATATTCGCAATTGGGCGATTTCGACCGCGCGATGTTGACAGTCGTTAAGCGTCATAAGTTGTTGACCGCAGGCTATCCATATCGTCTGCATGTGGACGATGACAATAAGACATTGGCCTTTAGAATCCGCAACCTGTTGTTTGTATTCAACTGGCACCCAACAGCTTCTATCCCCGACTATGAGTTGTATGTGGGCGAGGCGGCTAAGTATGTACCTATCTTGTCGACCGACGAGAAGAGATTTGGCGGTTTGGATCGCGTAGCGATTGATGCCGAGCACTTCTCTTTTGAGAAGGATTGCACCAACTTCGTGAAGATCTACAACACATCGCGAACAGCTACGGTATACAAGATCGTGAAGTAATGCAAATTAAGAGGAAGGGAGTTTAGATGGCGAAGGTAACATTTTTGGGCACAGGAAGTTCGCAGGGAGTTCCATTCATCGGATGTCGGTGCAGGGTATGCTCTTCGGAGGATTGGCACGACAAAAGATTGCGAAGCTCGGTGATGTACGAGACGGAGGGTGTGCGTATATTAATAGATGCAGGGCCCGATTTCCGCTACCAGATGATCCGCGCTGGGGTGAGGCAGATAGATGGTCTGTTGCTCACTCACGAACATAAGGACCATATCGGAGGTATAGACGAGCTCCGCGCCCTAAACTTTGTTGACTACCCCACAATCCGCCCCATAGATATATATGCTACGCAGCATGTATTGGATACCGTGCGCAAGGATTACGACTACGCCTTTGTGGAGAATAAGTTCAAGGGGGTGCCCGAGCTGAACCTCAAGACGATCTACCCACCCGCCCCTTTCGAGATCAAGGGGGTCGAGGTCCAACCCATCATGGGGCAACACTCCGAGAGGTTTAGGGTCACAGGATATAGGTTCGGGAGATTTGCTTATCTCACCGATTTTAAGACGATCGAGGAGTCCGAGATAGAGAGGCTCATGGGGGTGGAGATCCTTGTGGTCAACGCCTTGCGTGGGGAGCCTACCCTTTCGCACTTCTGCCTAAGCGAGGCGCTCGAGCTTATCAATCGTATCAAACCCCAACGGAGCTATATAACCCATATGTCGCACGACATGGGGCTATACAGCGAGGTCAACCCTCAACTCCCCGAGGGGGTGAGCTTGGCATACGACACACTACAGATTGAAATTTAACGAAATAATGAACAAGAAAAAAATAGAGAACAAGAGGGTAATCATCACAGGTGCCTCTTCGGGAATAGGTGAGTCCCTAGCGCGCGAATATGCAAGCATCGGGGCCAAAGTGGTGCTCGGAGCACGTCAAGAGGAGAAGTTAAAAGAGATAACTGCCGAGATCAAAGCCCAAGGTGGCGAGGCTGTGTATTGCAAATGCGATGTGGTCGATGTAGACGATTGTAAGCAACTTATCGACACCGCAGTGGAGGCATATGGAGGTGTCGATATCTTGATCTGCAACGCTGGGTTATCTATGCGTGCACTCTTCGATGATCTCGATTTAGCTGTCCTTCACAGACTTATGGATGTTAACTTCTGGGGGTGTGTCAACTGCGTGAAGTTCGCGCTGCCATATATTCAAGAGTCCAAAGGCTCTATAGTCGGCGTATCGTCCGTGGCTGGACTTCATGGTCTACCAGCGCGCACGGGATACTCAGCATCTAAGTTCGCCATGACTGGATTCCTCGAGACAATACGTATCGAGAACCTCAAAAAAGATGTTCACGTAATGATCTCATGCCCGGGATTTACCGCCTCAAACGTTCGCCTCTCGGCCCTCACTGCCGATGGTACCTCGCAGGGCGAGACCCCCCGCGAAGAGGATAAAATGATGACATCGCAACAGGTAGCTCAGATCATAATGAGAGATACAGCCAAACGCAAGCGCCTTTGTCTCATGGAGTTCGATGGACGAGCTACACACTTCATCAAAAAGTTCTTCCCCACCTTCCTCGACAAAATGTTCTACTCTCATATGGCCAAAGAACCCGATTCACCGCTTAAGTAATCTGTGTTTCGCTTTAGAGGCTGGGCTGCCTCACGCCGGCGGGCGCACAGCAAGCTGTGATTTGTCCTCCTTGCACTTTTGTGTGTGGTGGCCGCGAGCTGTTTTCTCGCTAAAGCGCGAGATTTAATATAAAATGAGTGTCTCGAACCTTGAAAGTAAACTTTCGGTTCGAGGCACTCATTTTATATTATTCCCCCAATGGGGGAACCCCTCGCGGCCCACCCATCAAAGCGAAGTAGCTACATGCGAAAATAATGGTGAATGGTCAATGATAAATGGTCAATGGAGAATTACTGCTGATGCGTTAAATTTAAGTCGTCATCCTGAACTTGATTCAGGATATTAGTGACTACGGCTCGGAAGTCACAATGACGTATATGCAGATTACCATTGACCATTTATCATTCATCGGTATATATGCTTGCATATATGTACCCCGAGTATGTCACCACGATGTCGTTACTGTCGCTATCGGTGCCCAATATCTTGATGGTGTAGAGGCTGCCCCACTTCTGGATCACGATTGTTCCCGAGGTCAGGGCGGTGAAGCTATCGGAGATCGTGGAGGTGTCGGACGACGAGAAGTTCACATCTTTGGCATAATATGTAGGTGCATCGGCTATGTCGACATTCATGGGCGAGATCGTGAGTGCGTCGTCTGCGTTGTCGACGGTGAAGTATACGGCAGCCCCTTGGCCAAAAATATCGCCATCTTCATTGACGCTGCTGTAGACCCCGAGCAGATAAGTTGTGATCTGGGTGGAGTCCGCCATCACAACCATACGGTACAACCCAAGAGGATTGTCGTAGTTGACGCTGAGTCGCCCCTCGCCACTGATGGTGTAGTAGGAGTTATTGGAGTCGTTGTCGCACGACGTAGTGCCCATTGCCACAGCGGCTAGAAGGCTAAAAAGAGTAATAATTTTTTTCATAATTGTTTGATTTTTGTGATTCAGAAAGGATAGGTTCCAAACATTGTGCAAAAAAATGTGTTTGAGGCGAAATAAATTAGCTCTTTTATGATTGATTATTAAGGTATTATTATTACCTTTGTGGCGCAAATCTCACGAGATGGGAGAGGCATAACTCTGGAGGGTCGCGAACTCTCTAATTATTAACTATTTAATTTTAAAGCAAATGGCTGTTAAAATTCGTTTGGCTCGTCACGGAAAGAAGGGCTACGCATTCTATCACATCGTTGCTGCTGATGCACGTGCACCACGCGACGGTCGTTTTATCGAGAAATTGGGTACTTACAACCCAAACACTAACCCTGCAACTATCGACCTTAAGTTCGATCGCGCTTTGGATTGGTTGAACAAAGGTGCTCAGCCTACTGACACTGCACGTGCAATCCTTTCATACAAGGGTGTTCTTTACATGAAGCACCTTCAAGGTGGTGTGAAGAAGGGTGCTTTCTCTGAGAGCGACGCTGAGGCTAAGTTCAACGCTTGGGTAGAGGCTAAGGGTGGCAAGATCGCTGACAAAACATCTAAGTTGGCTGCTGACGCTGCTGCAGATGCTAAGTCTCGTTTGGCTGCTGAGAAGAAGGTTAACGAGGATCGTGCTCAAGCGCAAGCTGAGAAGGTTGCTGCCGCTGCTGCTGAGGCTGCTGCTTCAGTCGAGGAGGCTACAGAGGAGGTTTCTGAGGAGGCTGCTGAGTAGGTTTATACCGACAGATAACAGTTGTGTGTGGCAAGTTGATTGTCGCCACAACTGTTTTTTTACCCCATAACAGACCATTGCAAAACGTTAGTTTTACACCTATTCAGAGATCGTTGATAGGTGGATGAAATTTAAAAGATGGCCTATAGGGCTGTGAGGGAGCGTACTTAGCGTACGTGACCGATCAGAACTTTTGCGGTATCTTTGAAAGTTCGCCGCCTTGCAACGGTCTCCATAAAACCATTATCATATGATCGCTGTAGCTCGTATTAACAAACTCTTTGGTGTCGATGGCGAGGTTATTATCAACCTATACAACACCTTTCCCGACAATTTCTCTACACAAACGCCCCTCTTCGCAAAGGTCGACTCGCTCAATGTGCCGCTCTATTGCGAGAAGTTCGAGCGTCGCGGACGCACAAATGCGCAGGTCAGTTTCGCCGACATAGACACCCAACGTCGTATCACGGAGTTTTTGGGCATGGAGCTCTATTGCCCCGAGAGCGATGATCAGAGCGAGTACGAGGATTCGGATGAGTTCTTCATGGAGGATTTGATCGGCTTTGCTGTGGAGGCTAATGGTTTTGCAGGCGAGTTTACGGAGTTCTACGATAATAAAAATAATCCGCTCTTTGGGGTGAGGTTGGATGGACGCGAGGGTGAGATTTTGATCCCTGCGGCCGAGGAGTTTATAACATATATTGACTTCGAGGGTGGACGAATAGAGTTCTCATTACCCGAGGGGCTTCTTGAATTATAGATCATGGCACGTATAGTAGTTGGAATTTCGGGAGGTGTAGATTCGTCGGTCGCGGCTTATCTGCTCAAAGAGCAGGGGCACGAGGTGATAGGACTCTTTATGATTAATTGGCACGACACGACAGGAACCCTTGAGGGGGACTGCGCGTGGCATGACGACCGTGTCTTTGCGGAGTTGGTGGCCAAGAAGCTCGATATTGAGTTGCATGTCGTAGACCTATCGGCGCACTACAAAACACGCGTTGTGGAGTATATGTTCTCGGAGTATGAGAAGGGACGTACCCCCAACCCCGATGTGTTGTGCAACCGCGAGATTAAGTTCGATGTCTTTCTCAAAGAGGCCCTTAAGCTCGGGGCGGAGTATGTCGCTACGGGCCACTACTGCCGCAAGGCCGAAGAGATCACCCCCAATGGCGAGACGACACATAAACTCTTGGCTGGGTCGGACCCCAACAAAGATCAAAGCTACTTCCTCTGCCAACTGAGTCAAGAGCAACTCTCGCGTGCGATCTTCCCCGTGGGCGATCTGCTCAAACCCGAGGTGCGCCGATATGCCGACGAGCAGAAGTTGGCAACCGCTAAGCGTAAAGATTCACAGGGAATATGTTTCGTGGGCAAGGTCGACCTCCCTGTTTTCTTGCAACAGCAGCTCTCCAAAAAGGTGGGCAACATCCACGAGATCAAGGCGGAGTGGCCTAAGTTCGATCGCGAGATTTTGGAGATGCCTTATGCTGATATCGTTGCATCCCAAGAGCTTATGGCGCGTGCCTCAGCCCCCAATCGCTACACTGTGCGCGATGGAAAGAAGATCGGCACACACAATGGCGCTCACTTCTACACCATCGGTCAACGCAAAGGGCTCGGCATAGGAGGGCGCAAAGAGTCGCTCTACATCATTGGGACCAATGTCGTAGAAAATGTGATTTACGTTGGCGAGGGAGATTCTCACCTCGGGCTTCAACGTCGCGCAATATATATATCCCCCGAAGAGACCCACTGGATCGACCCCTCATTCAAACTATCAGAGGGTGAGTCTTTTAGGTTCTTGGTGCGCATACGCTATCGTCAACCCCTACAGTGGGCGACGCTGTGCGTCACCCACACAGGTACATACATCGTCTTTGACGAACCGCAGCGCAGCGTAGCCGCAGGACAGTTCGCCGCATGGTATCATGGCGATGAACTCGTCGGCTCAGGCGTTATTGCATATTAAAGGTTGTTTTTATAGGCTGTTTTAAGAGGCTAGTCTGCCTCACGCCGGCGGGCGCACAGCAAGCTGTGATTTGTTTTCCCTAGCGCTTATGTGTGTTGCGGCCGCGAGCCGTTTTCGCGCTAAAGCGTGAAATTTAATATAAAATAGGTGGATACTGTCCTCGAAAGCAAGCTTTCGGTTCAGCATCCACCTATTTCATATTATTCCCCCAGAAGAGGGAAACCCCTCGCAGCCACCCCACCAAAGCGAGGGAACTACATGCGAAAGTTTTCGTCCATTCACCATTCACCATTCATCATTGTCCATTCATCATTGTCCATTCACCGTTGGTGCACAGTCGCTCTTTGAATTCGCCTTCGAAGTTGGGGGTTAGGACTTCCTGTCCTATGGCATCCTTTAGCTCCTCGAGGCTCCAGAAACGACCTCCATCGAGCTCTTCGGATGGGGTGATCTGACCATCGTAGATCGTGTAGTAGACGTGTACGTACTCGTGCTCCACGGCGGAGCGAAAGGCATACGAGCAGAGGTGGTGGGGCTCGAAGTCGGTTATGCCGATCTCCTCACGAGCCTCACGCATGAGTGCTTCGAGAGGTGTCTCACCCAGATCCATATGTCCACCCACAGCGGTGTCCCACCTGTTGGGTTGAATATCTTTCCACGCAGGGCGACGCTGTAGGTATAGCTCTCCGCGCGAGTTGAAGAGATGGAGGTGCACCACGGGGTGCAGCAGCATAGATCCGCTATGGCACTCCGCACGAGTTGCCGACCCTATGACTTCGCCCGAGAGATCGACAAGGGGAAATATTTCGAGGCTGTTATCTTTCATTGTTTAGCAAGAAAAAGGTTTGTACTTATTCAAGTAGTGGGCCACGAAGTTAATAAAAATAAACGAGAGTCCGATTTATGAAATCGAACCCTCGCCTTATATTTTGTTTATATTTACTCTGCTATTTCGGCAGGAGCAGCGGTAAATGTAGCCATATAGTTAAGGCTAAGCATGATAGCGCTCCATCCCTTAAATACAAATAGAAGGGCGATGATTGCCAAGAATCCTTGAATCATACCACCTAATCCGGGGATGATACCCAAAATAGAGCCAACCAAAAGGATAATCATACTTGTACGTAGCTTCAAAGCGCCAGCTTGTCCCTCCTCGTTGAGCGACGATGATGTACTAAGGATTCCATAAGCTTTGTATTGCATGAAGAATGCGATAACGCCCAAAATAGCCGCGATAAAGAGGCCAAAAACAGGGATGAATCCCAAGACTACACCGACGATTGAGAGGATGATAGCTGTTTTCAACTTAGAGATAGCCTTGCCACCAGTCTCGTCCAATGTGTTCGACAACTTACCCAAAGATGACCAGTAGATAAAGAATCCAACTAGTGCAGCCAAAGAGATAAGGATTGTGCCATCAATATCGTTGAACAGGTTGAGAAGGATAGCGAGTAGGATCATGTAAGCACCCTTCACACCATCGTTTACAAACTCCACCTCCAAGCTCTTTTTGCTAAGGATCAAAGCCACGGTGAGGGCAATGAAGCCGATTGTCTCCACCCACATAGGGATGCTAGGGACAATAGTGATCAAAGCGAGTACAAGACCCACGCCAGCACTTACGAGAAGTGGCATCTTAAGCTCTTTGCCTTCGGCTTTGAAATCGTCCATAAAGAACTTCAAGCTCTTGGCTGCAAACACGACACCCACGATTTTACAAATAGCCTCCTTGAAATCGACCGTGTCGACTCCCAACGCACCAAGTATGTCGATCTCTGGGATAGTTGTCAACATAAGGAGCAGAATAGAGAACTGCAAAAGGATAAAATTGCGTAAATTTTCTGTTTTCATACATTTAATTTTTTAGTTTGACTTAAGAATCTGATTCGTAACTTTCACATCACTTCACCCTCACGCAAGCAAAAATACATATTATATAATTAATATGCAATAAAAGGTTGGTTTTTATCGTAAAAATAAATTTTGGTTAAGACTATGGATTTTCAGCTCTGGCGAGCTGTCGCCCTCCTTTATGCGACGCGACGAAAAAGCTCGACCCTCATTCATTGAAGAGGATCGAGCTTAAATTATCAATAAAATAGGTTCCTAGAAGTTAACCTTAAATCCGATATTGAAACGTGCACCATAGTACTCTGCTTGGTATGTGCGATCTGCAACACCTTGGTAGTAACGAAGTGGTTGGTTCAAAATATTGGTTACATCAGCATAGACACTATAGTTTGTCTTGAATGTGTAGTTAAGGTTCAAATCCATGTAGTTAACCTTGTCGTAGTAGATATCGTCGAATGAGCTGCTTCCCAACTCGTCGATGAATGCCGAAGCGTAGTTGTACGAAAGACGCGCTGTGAATCCCCACTTTTGGAAGTAGATAGACGCGTTCGCTGTGCTCTCGGGGCTTCCCGGCAAACTCAACTCTTCATCCTCACGTCCCTCGACATTGAAGTCTGTGACCTTCGAGTGTGTGTACGTATATGTTCCGCTGAATCCCATGCAGTTGAGCGCTGGCGAGATAAATCCGAAGTCGCGGCTAAGGCTGATCTCGGCTCCCAACAATGTTGCGTTACCTGCGTTGATTGGTCTCGAGATCTCTGTTGTTCCGAGGCTACCATACTCCGCCTTAACTGTCTCGTCGACGATAAAGTCGTTGATGCGCTTAGCGAACAGACCTCCACGAATCAAACCAAGGCTCTTGAAGTAGTAGTCGGCGCTGATGTCGTAGTTGTACGAGATAGATGATTTAAGATCTGGGTTACCCAAAGTCACCTCATCGTCGTCGTTGATCTCCACCTTGTTTACTAGGTCAGAGTATTTGGGGCGAGCGATAGTGTTGGTGAATGAAGCGCGCACCTTAAGATCTTTGTTTGCATCCCACTTAAGCATTACCGATGGGAGGAAGTTTGTACTTGAGTTGTTGGCCTTACCAGTCGATGTTAGTGTATCCTCATCCTCGTCGTATTGGTAACCGCTGTAGCTCACGCTTGTGTTCTCCATACGTAGACCGACCATCATGTCGACCTTTGCGCCCAATTTCTGATCCAAACGAACGTAAGCAGCCGTTACGGTCTCGTTAGCATCGTAGTTTCCCGCCGACTCCGACAATACCACCTCGCCGTTACCAAGGCTCGAGAGGTTGTAGTTACCCAAGAACTCGCGAGTCGTAAATGTACGTCCGAAGTTATATGCCTCGCCCAACATAAATCCAGAGCGATCTTGAAGTTGAGTTGTCGACAAAGCATCGGCGAGGAATGATGTGCCCTCGGCATCGTCGGTGTAGTCTGTCATCACAATATCCACGCTCTTCTTCTTGGCTGTAACCTTGGCACCGAACTTAAGTGTCGAAGCGTAGTCGCCCTGCGAGAATGAATATTTGAAGTTGAGGTTTGCCTTGAAGTCACGCTCTGTGATTGTCTGTTGTGACTCGCTGAGCTCATCGAGCTCCCAATCCATACCCGACGACGAGAGTGTCAAATAGTCGGCCGCATTGGTGATTGTTGGTTGGCGTGGATCCGAGAAGTCGAGGTTCAACTGCTCGCCATCTCCTGCGGTGAAGGCTGCGTAACGCTCGTCGGGACGAAGCTCCGAAGCCGAGGCATAGGTAGCACCCCAATCCATCAACAATTTACCAAATAGGTGCTCACCACCCAACGAAAGGTCCAAAGTCTGTTGACGCTCCAAACGCGAGTATTTCACATCGTCGCTACCTCCTTTAGTCTCTACGGCTACCTCCTTGAGGGTGTAGTCGTCATTCATCTTGATCTTTGTACGATAACGGTTCTCCCAGTCGTTACGACGGTTGTATAGAGCCTTGAAATCCAATTTGTGGTTGGGATTGATTTGGTAGTTCATAGCCGCTGAGTAGCTTTGGCGCTCACGAGTGACGTAGTATTGACGCACCTGCATCTCCTTCACATAAGCATCTCCATTATCATCTTGCGACCACTCAAACTCCGTGTTGTCCGAACCCATAGAGTTGTTTTGGTACGAAGCCGAAACGATGAATCCAAAATTGTCATTCACTTTGTCTCCATACGTAAAGCCGAGGTTTAGCTGTGGGTCACCCGACACTACGCTGTAACCTGTTCCAGCCGTAGCCGACAAAACGCGCTTCGAGGGAGAGTTCTTTGTGATGAGGTTAATGCTTCCACCAATCGCGTCGGCATCCATATCGGGAGTTACCACCTTGTTAACCTCGATCGTTTGGATCATATCGGTTGGGATAAGGTCCAACTGCACGGCACGAGTCTCGCCTTCGGCCGAAGGAACGCGGTTACCATTCACAGTCACCGAGCTCATGTCGGCAGGAGTACCACGCACCTGACCGAAACGCGCCTCACCTTGGTCGTACTGAACATTGATACCCGAGATACGCTTCAACGCATCACCGATATTTGAGTCGGGATATTTACCTGCTTGGTCCGACGACACAACATCCATCATCTGGAGAGCATTCTTTTGGGTATTGATCGCACGGTGTTGACCCTGCATTACGCTCACAACCTCTACCGTTCCGATCGTAACGCCCGAGGTCATCGTGATGTCGAGAATATCTGTCTTGCCCTTCACCGAGTTAACCTCTGTTGTGAAGTTCTCGTAACCCACGTAGGTTACCGACACGGTGTGTTGACCGGGAGCCACATCGGTGAGGATGTAGTATCCATCGAGGTCACTCACTGCACCAATCTTCAAATCCTCGATATAGATAACCGCACCAGCCAATACATTCTTCTCAGAGTCGACCACGCGACCGCGAATAATACTCACTACAGCCTCCGCCTCAGCTTGCACCTGAGCCTGTGCTTGAGCTTGCACCTGAGCCGAGCTTGCTGCGGCTTGTGCTGTTGTGGCGCTAAGGGCCACGGTTGCCATAACGGCGAATTGTAAAAATTTACGTTTCATAATTTATTTATGTGTGTGTTATTTTTCTTGGGTGCAAAATTATGGGTCGCAAATTACAATATTGTGTATCGGAGATTAATAGAGTGTTAATGAGCTCTGAATGTTGTGTTAAAGTAAAATAATTGGCTATTTGGGGGTTATTTATTAATAAAAATTATGAAATGAAAAAATATTGTACTATATTTGCTATCAACGTAAGTGTGACCAACAACGTTTAACCAAATTTTTTATTTCGTATGTCAAAATTTACAACCAACCTAAAAACTACAGAGAAGTTTAACGTAGATACCATCATAGCTGCCAATGGCGCAGAGATTGATTTTATATTTTTTAAACACGCGTCGTTTGCAATCTCGACTGCACACCATATTATATATGTAGACCCAGTGATGGATTTCGCCCCCTATGGGTCGCTGCCCAAAGCGGACCTGATCCTTGTGACCCACTCTCACTATGACCACCTCGACGCGGCGGCTATAGATGCTGTGAAGAGTGTCGATATGCCAATCATATGCGACAAAACATCGGCCGATATTTTGAGTCGCGAGGTGCTTATGATGTCGCACGGTTCGGAGGTTAAACCCATAGATGGGGTCAAAGTCGAGGGCGTTGCAGCCTATAACTATACCCCCGACCGCACGCAGTTCCACCCCCAGAGTCGCGAGGATTGTGGATATATCGTGACCCTCGAAGGTTCGCGCATATATATTTCGGGCGATGGCGAGAACACCCCCGAGATGAAGGGTGTGAAGGGTATAGATGTCGCTTTCTTGGCTGTTAACCAACCCTACACCATGACAGTGGATCAAGCGGTGGATGCCGCGAAGGCTATCGGCCCACGTATCTTCTACCCCTACCATGTGGGTTGTGTCGACGAGGTGACCGATGTAGAGGCTCTAAAGGCAGCCCTGAGCGGTGTGTGCGATGTGCGACTCCGCGATATGGATTAATGTGAGTTTTAATTTCTCTTCAAAAAACTTTTTAGCTACTCAAACCTCCTGCGTCATTGCGGACTCCGATCCGCAATCCCTAACGAAACATTACATTGAGATTGCGGATCGAGTCCGCAATGACGTGGCTGGCTTAGCTTCTATTTCGGCAGATAAACTATTTGTGAGTCTGTTTCGAGAAAGTATAGCTTCTTTTAAGATTTTTACAATATTTTTCACTACGTTTGTAGTAGATTTAGGCACACGTTAAATCGGTGCCTATTTTTTTGTTCAATAACCAATAGGCAAAACCTATGATCCTAGATAAACTATTTAAACTCTCGAAGAATAACACCACACCTCGCAGAGAGGTTGTCGCAGGTCTGACCACCTTTATGACCATGTCCTACATCCTCATTGTCAACCCCTCTATCCTCGCCTCGGCAGGTATGGATACGGGAGCGGTGTTTTCGGCCACGGCACTCTCGTCGTTTGTCGCTTGTTTGATGATGGGACTTGTGGCTAACCTCCCCATCGCCTTGGCCCCGGGGTTGGGCATAAATGCCTTCTTTGCCTACACCATTGTGTTGCAGATGGGCTACACTTGGGAGATGGCCTTGGCGGCGGTCTTTGTCGAGGGTATAATCTTTATCATCCTCTCGCTGCTCAACGTACGCGAGCTCATAATCCGCTCCATACCGTTGGTGTTGAAGCGCGCTATAGGTGTGGGTATAGGACTCTTTATAGCGACCATAGGACTCGTGAATTCGGGAATCATCGTCAAGGGCGAGGTCTTTTCGCAGTTGGGCGAGGTGACATCTCCCTCGGTGGCTTTGGCCCTCTTGTCGATCGTTATAATCGGGGTTTTGATGGTGCGCGAGGTGAGGGGAGCGCTGATGTTGGGAATGTTGATTACAACTATTCTTGCTATCCCGTTGGGTATTGTGACTATCCCCGATGGATTCTCGCCTATCTCGATGCCCCACTCGGTGAGCCCTATTTTTTGCAAAATGGACTTTAGTAACCTCATCTCGCTCGATATGTTGGTTGTGATCTTTATATTGATCTTTGCCGACCTCTTCGACACCGCAGGAACACTCTTTGCGGTCTGCTCGCGGTCGGGAATGGTCGATAAGGAGGGCAATATATACCACGCTAAGCAGGCCTTTTTGTCGGATGCTTTGGCCACCACAATCGGCGCTGTGATCGGCACAAGTTCGGTCACCTCCTATGTCGAGAGCACATCGGGAGTGGCGGAGGGTGGCCGCACGGGAATGACCGCCGTGGTGACAGGTCTACTCTTTTTGAGCGCGCTGATCTTTATGCCTCTCTTTGCACTTATCCCCGTAGCGGCCACATCGGCGGTGTTGGTTGTCGTGGGTCTCTTTATGGTCTCTTCGATTGGCGAGATCAACTTCTCAGACTACAAAGATGCCCTTCCTGCTTTTATTACAATTGTCTTTATACCATTTAGTTATAGCATCTCGGAGGGTATCGTCTTTGGCTTTATGAGCTACGTGATTATCCGCATGTTGCTCGGAAGGTTCAAAGATATAAGTTTGATTATGTATCTGCTCGCGATACTCTTTGTCTTGAAGGAGATTTTCGTTTAGTTCGCTCGCCACCTATCAACGATCTCGCGTTGGTGAGTATGAATTTTACCACACGCCTTTATTATTCGGAAAATTTATGTAAATTTGTGGCTATGAAACTACGAAATATTTCAATCTTGGTCGGGGTATTATTGCTTTTGGACCAAGTGCTTAAAATCTGGATTAAAACGACAATGCGTATCGGGGAGTCGATCTCGGTCTTTGGGGATTGGTTCCAACTGCGCTTTGTGGAGAATAATGGGGCTGCATTTGGTATGCAGATCTCCTCGGGCGGAGGTGTCGATTGGGGTAAAATGGCCCTTAGCGGCTTTCGCGCATGTATGATCTGCGCGCTGGGCTACTATATCTGCTACCTCATTAAGCGCAAAGCTCCCAAGGGGGTTATCATCGCTATGGCTGCTATCTTCGCTGGGGCGGTGGGCAATATGATCGACAGCGCAATCTATGGCCTTATCTTCTCGGAGTCTACACCCTACAGTGTCGCTCAGTTCGGGGGCGAAGGGTATGCGGCATTTATGATGGGTTGCGTGGTCGACATGTTCTACTTTCCGCTCTTTCAGTGGAATGGCGTTCCTAAGTTCTTGTCATTCTTGGTTGACTCCAACAACTACTTCTTTGGGGCTATATTCAACCTAGCGGATAGCTATATCTCGGTGGCGGTGGTCTACCTGCTGCTCTTCGAGCGAAAGTTTTTTAACGAATAGAGAGGGGGCAGAGGCGTATGTATACCATCGAGGTCGAGAGCAGCTTTGAGCAGATGTGGCGCTACAACACAATCGTTATGTGTGGAGGGTATGGCCCTGCACCATCCTCGGAGCAGCTATATGTGGTGTCGAAGGAGGATATAATCTCCGACATTGAGAACCTAATAGAGTGTGAACCCAAGGGGTATGAACTTCCGCGCAAGGTGACTTTGGAGGCGGAGGCGGCAGCCGCGATTAGAGTTATAATCTATGTTGTCCCCCACACATTGCCTCTGGGGCGTGAGGTCGATAATTTTCCACCCTTCGACCTGTATGTCCGCATAACAAAAAAATCAAAGAGCATATATGCCGCCATCCACGAAGTAAATCAGTGGGGAGGGGCATCAATAGAGATAAATCTTGCGGATTAAGGTTTGAGAATTCAAACCTTGATTCGCACCACTTAAGGGAGCAAAACTTTAGTTTTGCGACTAAGTCCCCACCCTTTGGGAGGGGATTTAGGGGCGGGGTAAAGTATAATAAATATAAAAAAGGCGAAAAAAAGTTCAAACCTTAATTCGCATAAATTTATAATCATCATGATACTAACCAAATACATACGTCGTGTGAGCCATGAGGTTAAAATCGGGCTCCACACAATCGGAGGGTCACACCCCATCGCTGTGCAGTCGATGACCAACACCGACACGGCAGATACGCAGTCGAGCGTCGATCAAACATTGCGCATCGAGAGGGCTGGAGCACCTATTGTTCGCCTCACGGCACAAGGGCGTAAGGAGGGCGAAAATCTTCGGGATATCGTCTCTGTGCTTCGCGACCAAGGTTCGCAAGCGGCTATTGTGGCCGACATACATTTCACCCCCGAGGTGGCAGCTATAGCGGCTAACTATGTCGATAAGGTGCGTATCAACCCCGGTAATTACCGTTTGGATGGTGGTGATTTCGAAGCACTTATGGAGCAGTGTCGCCAGCGAGGTGTTGCGCTCAGGGTGGGTGTCAACCATGGCTCTCTGTCCAAACGTATATTCGACGAGTGGGGCGATACCCCCCAAGGGATGGTGGCCGCGGCTATGGAGTTCCTTGAGCGGTGTAGGGCTGCGGAGTTTTCGGATGTGGTGGTCTCAATGAAGTCGAGCAATACGCGTGTGATGTTGTATGCCTACCGCCTACTGTGCGAAGCGATGGAGGCGGAGGGGATGACCTATCCGATCCATTTGGGGGTCACCGAGGCTGGAAACGATATTGAGGGAAGGGTGAAGAGCGCCGTGGGAATCGGGGCGCTCCTTAGCGATGGAATCGGAGATACACTTCGCGTGTCGCTCACCGAAGCTCCCGAAAATGAGGTTCCAGTGGCTGTGAAGATTGTCGACCACTTCGCTTCGCGCGAGGGGGAATTCGAGATTTTGGATCCGTCGCGTTACTCCCCCACGGAGTATCGCAGACGCTCAAATGTCACTGTTCCGATTATTCATACCGAATTAACAGATGAATTTACCATCATCGAGAGTGTGAGCAAAAACCCTTCGGCTGAACTGCGTGCTGCGATTTTGAACCTTGGCGATGATCGTCCCGTGGTGGTTAAGGCGCGCTACGAGGGTGACGATATGGTCGATGTAGCTGTGCGTGCAGCGGCAGATCTGGGAGTTCTCTTCCTCGATGGATTAGCCGATGGAATTATTGTCGACGCGCCACAGCTTAGCCCAGAGCAGAGGTCTCAAATAGAGCTTCTTATCCTCCAAGCCTCGCGCGTGAGACAGAGCCAAACGGAGTATATAGCTTGCCCGAGTTGCGGTCGTACGCTCTTCGACATTGAGCAGAGTCTGGCCCAAATCAAAGCCGCTACATCGCACCTCAGCCACCTCAAAATAGGTGTTATGGGGTGCATAGTCAATGGTCCGGGCGAGATGGCCGATGCCGATTATGGATATGTGGGGGCCGCTCCGGGGCGCATAACCCTCTACAAAGGGCGCACGCTTATCGAACGCAATATCCCCCAAGGTGAGGCTATTGAGAGACTTATAGAGCTTATTAAATCCAATGGCGATTGGGTCGATTGCCCTGTTAAATAGTGTTTCGCATTTGGGGTAAATATGGGACTGCCTCCCCCCCCAATCACAATATTTTATATTAAATAGTTAACGTATAATTAAAAGCACTCAATAATATCTAATCCTAGACGTATGACTATTCTACCCTCGGCATACCTCCCCTCGATCGAATACTTTGCGCACCTCGCCCAACGAGAGTGTGTGGTTGATTGTGGCGAGAATTTTATCAAACGTTCGGTGCGTAACCGCGCGCGTATAATGACAGCGTCGGGGGTGATGGAGTTGTCGGTTAATGTCCGCAACGCTAACCGTCCGCGAACACCCATGACTCAAATCGAGATCGACTACTCCAAGCGGTGGCAACACCAGCACTGGTTGGCGATAGTCTCGGCATATAAATCATCTCCATTCTTCGACCACTACGCCCCCTACTTTGAACCTATCTTTGGGGACAAGTATGAGAGGTTAGTAGATCTCAATGGAGCGCTGATGGATCTGATAGTTAGGTTGGTGGGCATAACTCAAAAGGCAGAGGTGTCGACAACATATATAGTTGCACGCGATGGGGACGACGACTTGCGCCCAAAAAAAAGAGAGGGCTCGACCTTTCGGCACGAACCCTATATTCAAGTCTTTTACGATCGCGAGGAGTTTGTAGCGAACCTATCTATCCTCGATCTACTTTTCAACGAAGGGCCTAATACACTTTCGTTTCTAATGGCGAGCCATATATAAACTCCACCTTTTCGGATGTGAGCAAAGTTTTGCCTTGACCCTGAGTCGCAAAGACAATGCTGCGACCATTGACCTCTATATTTTCGGACACAAACTGCGATGGGGCAACTTTGGTCATCGTGTACTCTTTGTCGCCCACATGAAGTGTTGGGGCCGAGGAGTCATCGCTCGCGTAGACCTTAAATGTCGCTTTGGTGTCAGCTAGGGTGTTGTCGCGACTATTGACGATGTGAAGGGTCTTTTGATCCTTGTTCCACAGCGCTTTGTAGAGGTAGAAGATATCCTTTTTTGTTTGGCGCGAGAAATCTACAGCGCCCGAGAAGTTCTCGGCCTCGTCGCGTCTCGAGGCTTTGTAGTCGAACATGGTGTTGAGCCATACTCCCCAAAACTTAGAGTCGTCGTTGAGCGATTTGGCATACTCCTCGTGGAAATCTCGCTGGCGACCCTCGGGGTACCACTCCGCATATCCATTTCGTCGGATCATAGCCACATCCTTTTTCGATTGGTGCTCTATATCTCCACCCTCACCATAGCTCACCGCCGAGGACATATAGCCCCACTGCGAATGTAGCATCTCTCGCCATGTGTCAATATCGCTCAGTGAGCCTCTATCCCAGCCGATGTTTTGTCGCCACACGATCAGATCGGTGACGCTATTGAGCGATCCATCTTGGTCGCTCAAAGCCACAGTCAAACGCTTTGGATCCATCTCCGATGCAATTTGTTGAAGCTCGCCGAGGAACTGCGAAAAGTCATCTCCGCGCAGCGAAAGGGTCGAGAACAACCCCCACATAATCACCGATGGGTGGTTGTAGTTTTGTGCTATTATCTCGCGTAGCTGCTCGCGGCCATTGTCGTGGAAGCGTGGCGATGGGATATAGGCGATGTCGCTGAGGAATGGGGCGCGGTGAAAGGGTAGGTCTATCCACGCCACGATACCCTCGCGGTCGCACATATCATATAGATAGCGATCGTGTGGCTGCACGGCAGAGTGGATAGCTGTAGCACCCATCTCGCGCACCATATCCATGTCGCTGTTGTACTCTTTAGCGGTCAATGCTCCACCCACCAATGGGTGGTCGTGGTATAGAGCCACACCTTTGATGGCGATGGGTTTGTCGTTGATTAACACCAAATTGTCCGACACCTTAACCGTACGGAAGCCTGTTTTGACAGTTACTTCATCGGTCTCACCTGCCTCTTGGCTTTGGTCGGTGGGACGAAGTTTTGCACTCACGGAGTAGAGCGTCGGGGTCGAGGGGCTCCATAACTTCACCTGCTTCGAAATTTCGAAAGGGACCACACATCGCCCATCCTGAGAGGGGGTGTATCGAGCCTCTTGGCTATATACCACCGCGCCACTATTGTCGGTGATCGCAATCTCCAAAACGCACTCTTGGGGTTGACACTGCGACACATATACGCACACCTCGCCTTTGACCCCTTGGTCCGAGGCTTCGTGAGTTGTGACAAAAAGACCCTCGGAGCTGTAGTAAAGGGGCGAGATAGCGCTTTGGGGGGTAACTATAATCTCAACATCGCGATATATTCCGCCATAGATATCGTGCTCGGTCGAGATGGGAAGTATGTCTCGTTGAGGGGCATTATTGACCGCAACGATGATTGTGTTGTTGGACTGAAGAGTCAAAAAGTCGGTGATCTCGAAGGTGAAGGCTGTAGCCCCTCCGCGATGTTCACCCACATACTTGCCATTGATAAATAGCTCGGCACTGCGCTGCACACCTCCAAACCTCATAAAGACGCGTTTGCCTCTCCACTCCTCGAGAGCGTAGATCTCCTTGAGGTAGTTGGCCGCAACCTCGTCTTTGGGCTCCCATGTGTGGGGTAGGTTTATATACTTGGCATTGTCGGCACTCTGCTCCGTAGAGAGGTAGAACTGCCACCCTCGATTGAGGTTGTAGCTCTCGCGAGCGAAAGCAGGCATAAAAGCCAGAGTCATAAGGATTATAAATAATCTGCGCATAATGTGGAAGTAAGATGTGAATATATGCCACAAAGATAGAGTTTTTTTTTATCTTTGTGGCAAAATTTACTCTATGAATTATATAGATTTAATAGTTTGTCTTACGCTCATTGTTGCTATTTATAATGGTTGGCGACAGGGCGTTATCGTGCAAGTATGTTCGATACTTGGCTTTTTGTGTGGATTGTGGCTGGCCGCTCGATATGGTGCAGCAGTGGGCGCGTGGTTGTCCGTAGACGATGCTTATGCCTCGGCCGCAGGCTTTATGGTTGTGATCGTGGCGGTGTTGATCGTAGTGTCGATACTCTCGCACATGGTGAAGAAACTCTTTAGATTTGTGGGGCTAGGCTCTCTGGATGTGATTTTGGGGGTGGCGCTGTCGGTGGGTAAGTATGCACTTATTTTGAGCGTTGTGTTCGGGGCGTTTGACTATTTCAACAAAGAGGTCGAGATAGTGAGCGCGCAGACGACATCGAACTCGAAGCTCTATAGACCCATAATCTCTATTAGCGACAATATATTCCCAGCGTTGGATTGGACACAAAAACAGATAAGCAGTGGACTCGAAAAAATATAGTAATTTCAAAGGTATAGTGACCCAAGCCACAGGTAGTTGGTACGATGTTTTGCACGAAGGCAAAACTCACAAATGTCGCATACGTGGTCGCCTCAGGCTCAAAGGGGCTCGCTCCACATCACCTGTTGTGGTGGGCGACACGGTGAGCTGCGAAGCCGAAGATGAGACGTGCGAGACATTTGTGATTTGTGGCGTAGAGCCACGTCGCAACTACATAATCCGCCGTGCGTCGAACCTATCGAAGGAGTCCCATATCATTGGGGCTAATATAGATCGAGCGCTGGTTGTGGTGACTCTCTTTTCGCCCGAGACACCCACCGAGTTTATCGACCGATTCTTGATTACCTGCGAAGCCTACAAGGTCCCAGCGACGATCCTCTTGGCCAAGATTGACCTCGCGCGAGGTGAGCAGCCCGAAGCTGTCGAGGAGTTCAGCGCCGTCTACCGAAGTGCAGGCTACGAAGTTGTCGAGGTGTCGGCAACCCAAGGCATAGGGCTCGATCGTGTACGCGAAATCTTGTTTGGCCACACCACGCTTATATCGGGAAACTCGGGTGTGGGTAAATCGACCCTCATAAAGGCTATAGAGCCCGATCTGGATATCCGAATTGGCGAGATCTCGTCGAGCCACAACAAAGGTAAGCACACCACAACCTTCTCGACGATGTATCCGCTCACGCATGGGGGCTACATAATCGACACCCCGGGGATCAAGGGGTTTGGCCTTCTCGACATCGACGACGATGAGCTGTGGCACTACTACCCCGAGATGATGAAGTATGGCGCGGAGTGTCAATTCTATAACTGTACCCACACCCACGAACCTAAGTGTGCCGTGCGAGATGCGGTGGAGCGAGGCGAGATCGCATATTCGCGATATGAGAGTTACCTAAAAATTTTGGATGAAGATGACAAATACAGAAAATAATAATGAGTTGGAGTGGTTGAGAGAGAGGATCGAATATCTCGCGGAGTTTATGACCCCCGAGAGGTTATCGACGTTGGAGGGGACCATCGCGCAGCGCACGCGCAATATGACGATCCTCACGGAGAACACCTTTCACTCCCAAAATGCAAGTGCTCTGATGCGCCACTGCGAAGCGTTTGGGCTCCAAGAGCTGCACGCTGTGGAGAATCTTTGCCCCTTTACCACCCATGTCGACATCGTGCGTGGGACAGACAAGTGGGTCGATATCAAACGCTACAAGAACACCACCGAAGCACTCAAGGTGCTTAAAGAGGAGGGGTATAGGATCGTGGCTACCACCCCCCACCGCGAAGACCATACGCCCGAAACATTTGATGTGGAGGCTGGTAAATTTGCTTTGGTCTTTGGTACGGAGCATGCAGGGATCTCGGACGAGATAATCGAGAATGCCGATGAGTTCTTGCGCATCCCGATGTGTGGCATGGTCGAGAGTCTCAATGTGTCGGCTTCGGCGGCTATCTTGATCTATATGTTGTCGCAGCGCATGAGGCTGTCGACTGATGATTGGCAGCTCTCGGAGTTGGAGCAGAGCAGGTTGTTGTATAGGTGGATGCAGTCGAGCGTAAAGGACTCTTCGATGATCTTGATACGCAAATTTACAGATATTTAATTTATGAATATTCTACGCAAACAGTTCTTGGCCCATGTGGGTCAAACCTCCCCATCGCCCATGTTGGTCGAGGTCGAGAGGGGCGAGGGGGTATACTTCTACACCCCCGAGGGCAAGAGATATTTCGACTTGGTGGCAGGTGTTGCGGTGAGCAATGTGGGCCACTGTAACCCATGTGTCGTAAGGGCGGTTCAGGAGCAGGCGGCCAAATATATGCATGTTATGGTCTATGGCGAATTGGTCGAGACCCCACAGGTGGCCTATGCGCACAAAGTGGCTGAGCTCCTCCCCGATCCCATCTCGTCTTTGTACTTTGTGAGCTCTGGGGCCGAGGCGGTCGAGGGGGCTTTGAAGTTGGCCAAACGATATACGGGCCGACGCAATATAATCTCTATGCGCAGGGCCTACCACGGCTCGACGATGGGGGCTATGACCCTAATGGGCTCCCCCGAAGGAGAGGAGTGGAAGGGGGCATTTAGACCTCTTATGCCGTGTGTGAGCTCTATTGAGTTAAACGACTTCGATGCCCTTTCGCAGATCGACCACAACACCGCATGTGTGATAAGCGAGGTGGTGCAGGGCGAAGCAGGTGTGCGCCTACCCCACAATGGTTACCTCGAAGCGTTGCGCAGAAGATGTACGGAGGTGGGGGCGCTGCTTATCTTCGATGAGATACAGACCGGCATGGGCCGTTCGGGCGAACTTTTTGCCTCGCTCAAATATAATGTCACCCCCGATATTATCTGCCTCGCTAAGGCCTTTGGCGGAGGCATGCCCTTGGGGGCCTTTGCTTCGAGCAGCGAGATTATGAACACCCTCCAATACAACCCTGTCTTGGGCCATATCACCACCTTTGGTGGACATCCAGTGTCGTGCGCAGCAGGTATGGCGGCATTGGATTACCTTTTGAATAATAATATAGTCGAGGCTGTTGAGGCCAAAGGGGCGCGCTACGAAGAGGTTATGCTCGCACATCCACGCGTCAAAGAGGTGCGACGCTCGGGCCTTTTGATGGCTGTGGAGTTGGGCGAGTCGGAGCTTTTGTATAGGCTTATGGAGATCTTCAAAGAGGAGGGGATCATGAGCGATTGGTTTTTGTTCTGCGACACAGCCTTTAGAATTTCACCTCCGCTCACCATCACCGACGCAGAGGTGGAGGAGAGTTGTCGCCTAATCCTTAAGAGTTTAGATAGATTATGAGTTGGGACCATGGGCTCTTTTTGTGGCTCAACTTCGATGGTGGGGCTGCCTTCGACTCCGCGATGTTGTTTGCGTCGGGGAAGGTGTCGTGGGTGGCGCTCTACGTGTTGATCTTGTGGCTCATTTATCGCAAGAATGGAGTTAGGGGGATGCTCTTGGCCCTCGTTGTGATAGCTCTGGCGGTGGGTATGGCGGATCTCGTGGCTGGAATTTTCAAACACACAGGGCCTCTCAAAAACCTATGGCCCTCGTTCCCCGTGCGCCTCAGACCCATGTACACACCCGAACTAGAGGGGTTGGTGCGCGTGATAGTTAGCGGAGGGCAGAACGGTACTGTCTCGGCCCACGCCTCCACGTCGGTCGCCATTGGGGTGATCGCAACATCCATCATCGGACGCAGGTGGTTTAGTGTGGTGATGTGGACGCAGGTGGCCTTGGTCTGCTACTCGCGCATATATCTTGCCTACCACTTCCCCCAAGATATAATCCTCGGCATCGGGGTGGGAGTTCTGTCGGGGCTGCTGATGTGGAGAGTATATCTATGGGCTCTAAAAACGTGTAAAAGAAGATGAAAAAAATAGATATTAACGACTATAACTACCCCCTCCCCGAGGAGCGAATAGCTAAATTCCCCCTCTCGGAGCGCTCTCTGTCGAAGCTCCTCCACTACCATAATGGAACTATCGCGGAGCAGAAATTTGCGCAGATCGGGGATCTCCTACCTTCGGGGGCACTCCTTGTGTTCAACAACACCAAGGTGATACGTGCGCGAATAATCATGCACAAACCCTCGGGGGCACGTATCGAGATATTCTGCCTCGAACCTCACTCCCCAGCGGACTACGAGCGAGCTTTTGCCGTGCGTGGAGAGTGCGAGTGGAGCTGCATTGTCGGCAACCTCAAAAAGTGGAAGAGCGGACATGTGGAGATCAATTTTCAATACCACGATCAGGAACATACCCTGCGCGCCTATATGGTCGAGAATGGAGGGCGCGAACATATCATACGCTTCGAGTGGAGTTGTGACCTCTCGTTCGGGGAGCTCCTAGAGCAGCTGGGTAAAATTCCGATCCCCCCATATCTCAACCGCGACACCGAGGAGATCGACTACACGCGCTACCAAACCGTATACTCTAAATACGAAGGGTCGGTGGCGGCCCCCACAGCAGGTCTGCACTTCAGCGAGGAGGTGATAGGTGAACTCAAAGGTCAAGGTGTTGAGTTCGACGAGGTGACGCTTCATGTCGGAGCTGGGACATTCCTCCCCGTCAAGGAGGAGGATGCCACGCAACACCCCATGCACACCGAACATTTCGATGTGAGACTTTCGACCCTCAAACATCTGCGCGACAAGTTGGGCCGCATCGTCGCTGTCGGGACAACTTCGGTCAGAACACTAGAGTCCCTAACGGCTCTTGCCTATCGTCTGCACATAAACTCCGACCTCGACCTCGCACGCCCCGTGGGGCAGTGGGAGCTATACGACATACCCCAAACATTCGGTGGCGAGGAGGCTCTAACAACATTGATCGGATATATGGAGCGCGAAAACCTAAGCCGCATAACAGCTTCGACACAAATCATGATAACCCCTCTGGGCTACAACTTCAAGATCGTGAAGTACATAATCACCAATTTCCACCAACCCAAATCAACCCTTCTGCTCTTGGTCTCGGCATATGTGGGTGAGGATTGGCACAAGATATATGACTTCGCGCTGAACAATGATTTCCGATTCCTAAGCTACGGAGATTCATCTCTGTTAATGGTCGATGGTGAATGATAAATGGTCGATGGTGAATGGTCAATACTGAACAAATTCGTGGACCTTCACATGTAGCCACCTCGCTTATGTGTGGGGCCGCGAGGGGTTTCCCCCTTCTGGGGGAATAATATGAAATGAGTACCACGGTCCGAAAGCTTGCTTTCAAGGTCCGTGGTACTCATTTTATATTAAATTTCACGCTTTAGCGCGAAAACTCCTCGCGGCCGCAACACAAAAGCGCAAGGATAATAAATCACAGCTTGCTGTGCGCCTGTCCGGCGTTAGGGCAGGCCAGCCTCTGACCAAGGCCGAGACACAGCCTCTAAACACAGCCTCTACCTCACTTGAGCGCCGCACTTTATCTCAAATTGTTTTTGGAGATTTGCCACCACCTTTTCGATTGTTTTATCGTTTAGGGTTTGTGTTTTGTCCTCCAAAATAAAGCTTAGGGCGTATGATTTCTTGCCTTCGGGGAGTTTATCGCCGTCGTATACATCAAATAGCGATACGCTTTTGAGGAGCTTCTTATCTGCTGCGAAGGCTACGCTACGTAGAGTTGCGAAGGTTACGCTTTTGTCAACCAAAAGGGCAAGGTCGCGCTTCACCTCGGGGAACTTAGATAGTTCGCTCACGGTGATTTTGTGCTTGCGGGTGCTCTTCACGAGTGCGTCGAAGTCGATCTCCGCGTAGTATATATCTTGCTTTATGTCAAACGCTTTGCGTTGTTTAGAGGCTACGACACCGATCTTTACTAGCTCTTTGCCATTGAGGGCTAGGCTCAACCCTTCGGGTAGAAGATCACCTGTTAGCTCCTCGGCTTTGAGTGCATAGATGTCGATGCTGAAGCGACGTAACACCTTTTCGACCATCGCGCGAAGGGTGTAGAACGAAGATTGCTCACTCTTTTGGTTCCACGATTGCGATGTTGCCGACCCTGTAACAGCTATTGCTAGGCGGTAGTTCTCTTTGTAGGGAGCCAGAGCGTTCTCTGCGTTTGCGGCCTCAGCATTATATGTGTAGCAGTTTCCGAACTCATAGATCTTAAGGTCTCCATTGCGGCGGTTAGCGTTGAGCTCCACAGCCTCCAATGTGTTGAATAGCAACGTCTGGCGCAATACATTTAGGTCTGTACTCAGTGGGTTGATGATCTTAACACACGCCTCGGCTTTGTATTCGCTGATACCCTCGTAGTAGCTCGCCTTGGTGAGTGAGTTCGACATGATCTCTGTGTAGCCATTGGCCGTAAGGAAATCTGCCACCATATTCATCAGCTTGTTGCGATCGGGACGTGGAGCGTACGAGATCGTTGACTTCACATGTGTTGGCACCTCGATATTGTTGTAACCATAGATTCTTAGGATGTCCTCTATAAGGTCCGCTTCGCGCTGAACATCTACGCGATATGGAGGTACTGCCACGCTGAGTGTCGTCCCCTCCTCGCTCTCGATCTTAATCTCCAAAGCCTCGATGATCGTGCGGATCTCCTCGTCGCTGATCTCCTTGCCCACCAACGAACGTACGCGGTCGCACGAGATCTCGAAGCGGAAATCTTCGATGGGTGTGGGGTATATGTCTGTGATCTCGCTAGAGATCTCACCTCCTGCTAACTCCTTGAACAACAACGCAGCGCGCTTAGCTGCATAGAGCTGCATATTGGGATCTATACCTCTCTCGTAGCGGAACGAGGCATCTGTGTTGAGTCCAAATCTCTTGGCTGATTTGCGGATAGAGACAGGGTTGAAGTATGCCGACTCGATGAAAATATCTGTTGTGTCGTCGTTTATTCCCGACTCCAAACCTCCAAAAACTCCAGCCAAACACATTGGTTTTTGAGCCGAGCAGATCATAAGGTCCTGAGCTGTCAATGTACGCTCAACGCCATCCAAGGTGATGAATTTCTCCCCCTCGGTGGCACATTTAACGATCACCTTGCCACCCTCGATTTTGTGTGCATCGAATGCGTGAAGGGGTTGTCCCAACTCAAAGAGGATGTAGTTGGTGATGTCGACTAAGTTGTTTTTGGGGTTTATGCCTGCTGCGCGAAGTCTGTTTTGCATCCACTCGGGCGAAGGTGCCACCTTGCAACCTTTGACCGTTACGCCAGCGTAGCGAGGTGCCGCATCGCTGTTCTCGACCTCCACGTCGATCGTGAGGTCGTGGTTGTCGACCTTGAACTCCTCGACCGAAGGCATTGTGAGGGTGAACCTCAACCCCTTGCTTTTGAGGTAGGCGGCCAAATCGCGTGCCACACCGATATGTGAAGCGGCATCTACGCGGTTGGGGGTGAGTCCAATCTCGATAAGGTAGTCATCCTCGATCTTGAAGTACTCCTTTGCACTTTGACCCACAACAGAGTCGGCTGGCAACTCCATGATTCCAGCGTGGTCACTGCCGATACCTATCTCATCCTCGGCACACAACATACCGAATGACTCCACACCGCGGATCTTAGATTTTTTGATCTTGAACTCCTCGTCGCTATCTGTGGGATAGAGCACCGACCCTACCGTTGCGCACACGACTTTGAGCCCTGCGCGGCAGTTCTCGGCTCCACAGACGATCTGTAGAGGGGCCTCAGCGCCGATGTTTACGGTTGTGATATTGAGGTGGTCCGAATCGGGGTGTGCCTCACATGTCAAGACATCGCCTATGACAACCCCTGCGAGTCCCCCTTTGATAGTCTCAATTTTTTCGAATCCTTCGACCTCCAAACCGATCTCCGTGAGTACAGTCGAGATCTCCTCTGCCGATAGGTCGCAATCAAGATAGCTTTTAAGCCAGTTGTATGAAATATTCATCGCTATATGTTTTTTCTAATTTTATCGAGTTAACTCACAAAGTTAATAATAAATTTGTAGATTTTCGAAGAGTGGGTCATAAAAATTAGGACTATCGTACGAAAATAATTTAGTTTTTTGCGATTGTTGAGCTTAGAGCAAAGCCCTAAGAGTATAATCTCTAACGCTTTGGGATAAATTCTCCTTCCAACTAAACGCCTCTCTTTACCCCTCGAAGTGGGCCTTGATTTTGGCGGCACGCGAAGCTCCGACAACCTCCGTAAGTTGTTCGAGGGTTGCCTTTTTGATCTTGCTCACGCTCTTGAAATATTGGAGTAGCGCATTGCGACTCTTGGCTCCAACCCCCTCAATATTATCTAGTTCCGACTGTATAAAATTGCCACTTCGCTTTTGGCGGTGAAAGGTTATTCCAAACCTATGGGCCTCGTCGCGCAGGTGACATATAACCTTGAGAGGTTCACCCGTGCGGCTCAGGTAGTAAGGTAGAGGATCGTTGGGGAAGAACACCTCCTCGATACGTTTGGCCAACCCCACGATCGGGAGTTGATCCTCTATGCCCAGCTCGCACAACACCCCATAAGCGCTCGAGAGTTGCCCCTTACCACCATCGACAACGACCAAATCGGGGAGTGTTGTCCCCTCCTCGATCATTCGCGAATATCGCCTATGGACAATCTCCCTCATCGAGGCAAAGTCATCGGCCCCGATGACGCTTTTGATATTGAAGTGCCTATACTCCCTGCGCGCAGGTTTGCCATTGCGGAACACCACGCACGAAGCTACAGGGTTGGTGCCCTGCAAGTTGGAGTTGTCGAAACACTCTATGTGGCGAGGCTCTTTATCCATGTGTAGCTCCCTCTGCATTGCGGCCATCAGTCGGTCGGTGTGGCGCTCGGGATTTTTGATCTCCATATTTTTGAGCTGTTCGGCCCGATATATTCGCGCGCTCTTGGTCGAGAAATTAAGCAGATCCAACTTCTCGCCTCGTTTGGGAATTGTGAAAGTCACCCCATCGAAAAGCACCTCGGCCGAGGGCATGCATGGCACGATCACCTCCTTCGCTAGCTTTTGTTGTGTGCGCTCCATGATCTGTGAGATCGCCTGCGAGAGGATATCTTCGGGGGCGGTGTCGACGCTTAGCGCGATCTGCACGGTGTAGAGTCCCACGATCGAGCCGTGGCGTATGCGTAGGTAGTTGCAGTAGGCGGTGTCGGGCTCCTCGCTGATGAGCGAGAAGATGTCGGTGTCGACGATCTTGGCACTCACAATCACCGACCGCGATGTGTAGTTTTCGAGCGCTGCGAGCCTCTGTTTGTATCGTTGAGCCACCTCAAATTTTAGCTCCATCGCGGCGCGCTGCATCTCCTCCTCCAAGTGGCGACGCACAGGGCGCAGGTCACCCTTTAGCACCGAGGTGGCCATCGCGATATATTTAGAGTACTCCTCTTCGCTCTCGTAGCCGACGCAGGGGGCGTGGCAGTTGCCTATGTGGTACTGCAAGCAGACTCCATATTTGCCGCGCGCTATGGCTGCGGCCGATAGGTTGAGCTTGCAGGTGCGCAGCGGAATAACATCGCGGATGAACTCCAACACAGCCCTTTGCATAGAGATAGAGCTGTAGGGGCCGAAGTATTGCGACCCATCGCGTTTGAGTTGGCGCGTAGACAGGACCCTTGGGAATGGCTCCTTGGTCACCACTATCCACGGGTAAGTCTTATCATCTTTGAGCAAGATATTGTAGCGCGGCTGGAGGCTTTTGATAAGTGAATTTTCGAGCAGCAGGGCATCCCCCTCGCTCTCGACCTCAATATGTCGAATGTCGCACACCTGCCTCACCAACACCTGCACTTTGGCGCTGTGATCCTTGTTCGCCACAAAATATGACGATACACGTCGACGAAGGCTCTTGGCCTTGCCCACATATATCACCTCTCCGTTTTTGTCTACGAACTGGTATACACCGGGTGCTAGAGGGAGGGATGAGACCCTCTCCTTAATATCTATTTGGGGTGTGCTCATTATTTCCTTACAATTTCATCCGCTCCCACACGTATCGTGGGATTAACCTCCACACCGCAATAAGTAGCGAGTATCTCCAATCCACAACCACGCGTCTGCGCCTTTTGACGATCGCCCTTACGATCTTGCGGCTAGCGTACTCCACATCCATCACCATCGGGTAGCGGCACTCTTGGATCAGCGGAGTGGCGACAAATCCGGGGAGTATATCGGTTATTGTGACCCCCAATTTCTCTCCATTCGAGAGCTGCGCGAGGCCATCCAAATATCTGCTCTGCATTGCCTTCACGGCCGAATAGGCTGGGGCATTTCCCCCTCCGCGCGTACCAGCTACAGAGGTTATGGCGGCTATATGTCCACCTCCGCTTTGCCCCTTGAAGTGGTTAAAAGCCGCGGTTATCATCCTCACAAATCCCACGCCATTGGTGCGCAGGGTCTCGATCTCGATTTGAGGGTCGAGCTCTTTGTTTTGGTGGCCTATGCCCGAACTGTGGAGGTATATATCGGCCCCACCCATCCTCTCGATGAGAGCCAAAAGCACCTCGGGGGCCTCCTCGCTCTGCACATCTATCACGGAGGTAAAGACTCTATCTGGGGCCACCTGCTGAAGCTCCATGAGCGGTGCGGTGCGTCGACTCGCTATGCCGACTATCCACCCCATCTCTATGAACTGACGAGCAACCTCTCGGCCTATGCCCGACGATGCCCCCATAATCACGATGCGTTTCATAGCCAATTAGCGTTGGGTGTAGACCACCTTCTTGGTCTCGAAGAACTCCTCGTCGAAGTGGTCCGAGATCGAATATACGTTCCACCTCTTTTGGGTTAGTGCCAACTCCTCGGCCAAATCTCCACCCTTGAGGTAGATGATTCCATTGCGCAGGGTGCCTCGCTGACCTCGCTCCATCTTGTTCCACACCCAACCCACAAATGTAGACATGTCGGTCACCGCGCGCGAGACTACATAGTCAAATTTGGCGTTGATCTGCTCCACACGGCAGTTGCGTGGTGATATATTTTTGATCCCCAAAGCCTCGGCTACACCCTCCACCACGGTGATCTTCTTGCCGATAGAATCCACGGCTGTGAACTCCACCTCGGGAAACATGATGGCGAGTGGAATAGAGGGGAATCCTCCTCCACACCCCACATCCAAAACGCGTGCCCCAGCCTCAAATGTGCAGACCTTGGCGATAGCCAATGAGTGCAACACATGACGCAGATAGAGCTGGTCGAAATCCTTGCGCGAAACAACATTGATCTTGGCGTTCCACTCGGCATAGACACCATACAGATCGGTGAACTGTTGGCGTTGGTGGTCGCTCAGGTCGGGGAAATATTTTAAAATTAGCTCCATACACTTAGAATCTGTTTAAATTCCGCAAATTTCTTTCATCTCGGCGATAAATCTTTGGGCCAAACCATCCGCTTCGTCTTGGCTCTTAGCCTCGGTGTATATGCGCACGATTGGCTCGGTGTTGGACTTGCGAAGGTGTGCCCAGCTCTCTGCGAAGTCGATCTTTACACCATCTATGTCGGTGACCTTCTCGGCCGCATAGCGCTCCTTGATTGTCAACAACAACTTGTCGACATCAATCGCGGGGGTCAACTCAATCTTGTTCTTCGAGGCGAAGTATGCAGGGTAAGAGGCTTTTAGCTCACTCATAGAACACCCTTTGGCTGCAAAGTGGGTTAGGAACAACGCCACACCCACAAGTGCATCGCGGCCGTAGTGAAGTTCGGGGAGGATAACTCCGCCATTGCCCTCGCCACCGATAATTGCGTTTGTCGATTTCATAGCCGCAACAACATTCACCTCACCCACGGCAGCCGCTGTATAGGTAGCTCCATGAGCCTCCGTTACATCACGAAGAGCGCGCGAAGAGCTGAGGTTCGACACGGTGTTACCCTTGGTCCTAGACAATACGAAGTCCGCAACGGCAACCAACGTATACTCCTCGCCAAACATCTCACCATCTTCGCAAACCAACGCCAAGCGGTCAACATCGGGATCGACAACAACTCCCAAATCGGCCCCTTGCGAGCGGATAACCTCCGAGATCTGAGTTAGGTTCTCGGCCAATGGCTCGGGGTTGTGGGCGAACTGGCCATCGGGGGTGCAGTTGATCTCCACAACCTCGCAACCTAACTCCCTGAGAAGTTGAGGTATAACAACGCCTCCGATCGAGTTAACGGCATCGATCACGACCTTGAACTTGCGGCTCTTGATAGCCTCCACATCGACCATCGGAAGTGCCAAAACTTGTGCTATATGTGTAGGGTTATAATCCTCGCGGCTCTTGACAACGCCAATCTTCTCGACCGTAGGATAGAGATAATCCTCCATCTCGTCGGCAAAATTGAGGATCTGGTTTCCCTCCTCGGCATTGAGGAACTCGCCCTGCGCATTGAGCAGTTTGAGTGCGTTCCACTGCTTGGGGTTGTGCGACGCGGTGATGATAATTCCTCCATCGGCTTTGTGGTGCACAACGGCCAACTCCACACCCGGGGTTGTACACAGCCCCACGTTGATAACATTGACTCCACACCCCAAAAGTGTACCCTCGATTATATTGTTGACCATCTGGCCCGAAATACGTGCATCGCGACCCACAACAACTGTAACGTCGGGGCCCGACGCAGCCGAGATAAAGCGTGCGTAGGCGGTCGAAAACTTAACAATGTCGAGTGGTGTGAGGTTATTACCCACCTCTCCGCCGATTGTGCCGCGGATTCCAGAAATTGATTTTATTAGTGTCATATTTAAATTATCAATTAAATTTGTAATTTCGCTGTAAATATATTACTTTTATCGCAATTATCGAAGTGTAAATAGAATTTTATGAGAACAATACCCTCTTCGGAGTTAATCATCAATGGAGATGGCACAATTTTCCACCTCCACCTGCTCCCATCGCAACTCGCAGATATTGTGATTTTGGTGGGCGATCCGGGGCGTGTCGCGACCGTAGCTTCATTTTTAGAGAGCGTGGAGTGCGATGTCAAAAGCCGTGAGTTTCACACCATAACAGGGGTCTACAAGGGTCGCCGAATGAGCGTGATATCGACTGGCATAGGCACCGACAACATCGACATCGTGATGACCGAAATAGATGCCCTCGCAAATATCAATTTCGAGAGCCGCACGGTTAACCCTACACTCAAATCACTTGTTGTGGTGAGGCTCGGCACATCGGGTGCGATCCAACCATCAATCAAGGTGGGGGATATGATAATTGCGCAGACATCGGTGGGGTTCGATGGGCTGTTGAACTACTACGCTGGGCGTGACAATATCTGCGACCTCTCGATCGAAGAGGCTTTTGTGAGCGATATGGATTGGGCCGATCAACTCCCTGCGCCATACTTTATCGACTGCGACAAGGAGCTATTGGCACTCTTTGGGGATTTCACAACTCCGGGAATAACAATCTCGGCTCCGGGATTCTATGCTCCTCAGGGGCGTTGGGTGAGGCTCAAACCAGCGGACGCAAATATGAATGCCAAAATCGAGGAGTTCGATTGGTATGGGCGCAAAATCACCAATTACGAGATGGAGAGCTCGGCGCTTGCAGGTTTGGCGAAACTCATGGGCCACCGCGCGACAACCATATGCACGATTATTGCGCAACGTATAGCTCAAAGTGCGTGCACCGACTACCACCCATTCGTTGAGCGTATGATCCAAAACACACTCGAAAAATTGTCGAAAATTTAAACAAAAAAAACATAAAGATAAAAATATGAAATTTACAATCTCAAGCTCAGCACTTCTTTCGGTGCTATCGGCTACAGGCAAGGTTATTAGCAACAAAAATACATTTCCCATACTCGACTACTTCTTGCTCGACCTCAAAGAGGGGGTGTTGAAGATCACTACATCGGATCTGGAGACCACACTTATCACCACCCTTGCGGTAGACAATGTGGAGCGCGAAGGAGTTGTGGCTGCCCCCGGTAAACTTATGTTGGATTCACTCAAAGAGTTTGCCGATATGCCACTCGATATTGATGTCGATGACTCTACGTGGGAGATTAAACTTTGTTGGAGAAGCGGATCGCTCTCTATCCCCGGAGCTAACCCATCGAGCTACCCTATGATGCAGCAGTTGGCCGAGGAGCAAAAAGAGATGGAGTTTGAGTCGTCGGTGATTATGGGCGGAATATCAAAGACTCTGTTCGCTACCGCAGACGATGAGCTTCGCCCCGTGATGAATGGAATCTTTGTCAATGTCACTTCGGGCAATATCACCTTCGTGGCTACCGATGCCCACAAATTGGTGAAGTATTCGGTCGACACGGACCAAGATACAACAGCGTCGTTTATCCTGCCCAAGAAGCCAGCTAACCTTCTAAAGTCGATGTTGGTGAAGGTGGATGATTTGATTAACATAAAGTTCGATAGCCAAAATGTATTGTTCACATTTGGAGCTAGCACGATGGTTTGTCGCCTAATTGAGGGTACATATCCCAACTACAATGCGGTGATCCCAACCCAAAATCCCAACAAAATGTTGGTGGATAGGGTCGAGCTATTGAACTCTATCAGACGTGTGGCGGTATGTTCTAACCCCACCACAAACCTTATCCGCATGGATATCAGCGCCAACAAATTAAGCCTTAAGGCGCAAGATATCGACTTCTCGGTATCGGCAAACGAGACCTTGAGCTGTAGCTATGAGTCGGACGAGATGACAATCGGATTTAAGAGTACCTTCCTCGTGGAGATCCTCAACAACACGGAGACCCCAACGGTGATGGTCGAGTTGGCTGATTCGACTCGTGCAGGTGTATTCAAGGCAGTTAGCGACCAGAAGGATAACGGCGAGTCGTTGATGTTGTTGATGCCGATGATGATAAATATGTAGGAATGCTAATGGGTGGGGCGTAGGTCCCACTTATGTTGCGCACAACAAAGAAAAATATGAAACTAAATTTAAAGCGTCCGATAATCTTTTTTGACCTCGAGACCACAGGTGTCGATACGGCGAAGGATCGTATCGTGGAGCTGTCGATGGTGAAGATCATGCCCGATGGCGAGAAGATAATCAAGACGCGCAAGATAAATCCACAGATGCATATCCCCGAAAGTTCGACGGCGATACATGGTATCACGGATGAAGATGTAGCAGATTGCCCCACCTTTGCGCAGGTTGCCAAGTCGTTGGAGCAGTTTATTGCGGGGTGTGATTTTGGAGGGTTCAACTCCAACCGCTTCGATGTGCCTGTTTTGGCTGAGGAGTTTATGAGGGTTGGTATAGAGGTTAATTTCAAGAAGCGTAAGTTTATCGACGTGCAAAATATATTCCACAAAATGGAGCAGCGCACGCTCGTGGCGGCCTATAAGCTCTACTGTGGCAAAGATCTCACCGAAGCGCACTCGGCAGAGGCCGACACATTGGCTACCTACGAAGTTCTATTGGCGCAGATCGAGCGCTACGAGGAGCTTCAAAACGATGTGAACTTTTTGGCGGAGTTCTCGACGCGTGCCGAAACGGCCGATTTCGCAGGACGCATTATCTACAACGACCAAGGGGTCGAGGTCTTTAGCTTTGGTAAACATCGCGGTAAGTCGGTGGCAGAGGTCTTCGAGAAGGAGCCTAGCTACTACGCATGGATGATGGATGGGGATTTTCCTCTATACACCAAAAAAGTTATTACGGAGATTCGTCTAAGAGAGAAAAAATAGATTATGAAGAGAGCAATTTTAATATTGTTGTTTCTCGTTGGGGCATTTGTGTCGGAGGTGATGGCCGCAAGCGAGAGGTCGCAGACGATAGTCTTTGTCAATGGGCAGAGATACTATGTCCATCGGGTAGAATCGGGCGAGACGCTCTACTCACTCTCGAAGCTCTATGGTGTCGACAAAACCGTTATTGTTGGCAACAACAGCAGTATCGAGGAGAGTGGCCTTAAGAGTGGTGAGAATATCAAAATCCCAGTTGAGCAGAGTCCAGTGGCCGCAATGTCGAAGAGCGAGGAGCGCAAGGCGCGTAAGACCTTCGATACCCACAAGGTGACCCAAGGGGAGACGCTATACGCAATCTCGCGCCGATACCAAATCTCGGTGGCGGTGATTGTGGACGATAACCCGGGGATCAACCCCTCGCAACTCTCTTTGGGTCAAGAGATCTTGATCCGCAAAAAGGAGACGGGCAAAAGCTCCGAGGATGAGATCATCGAGGAGTTGAAGGACTACAAAGAGAATATGAATAAGGTGGCTCCCGAGGGGTATGAGTATCATCTTGTTAAACCCAAGGAGACGCTCTATTCTCTGTTGCACGTCACCCAAATGAGCCGCAAGGAGTTCATCGAGATCAATGGCGAGGAGAGCAGTGTGCTTAAGGCGGGATCTATTGTTATGGTCCGCAGCCAAGTGGACGCGTCGTCGACCGAAGAGGATGCAAATGAGAGTGAGGAGCAGGATATGACCCCTCGCGAACTTCAATTCGCAGCTCTCAGGGGGCGCGATACACTCCATATATCTCTGTTGTTGCCCTTGTCTACATCTTCGGGTTCGGTGATGTCGATCTTCGAGGAGTTCTACCAAGGTTTTTTGTTGGGGGTTGAAGATCTCAAAAAGAGTGGCCGCAATGTGGTGGTGTCGTTGTTCAATACCCACCGAAGCGCTGGCAGCGTGACGCAGATCGTGGAGAGCGAGGAGTTCCAAAGGTCGGATTTGATCGTGGGTCCAGTCTACGAGGAGCTTTTGGATGATGTGTTGGCCTTTGCACAAAAAAATGTTGTGCCTGTGGTCTCACCTCTCGCGACGCTCCAAAACACAAATAGCGGAGCGTTGTTCCAAATGGCCCCAATCACGGAGCATAAATATGACAAAATCGGAGGGTTAGTAGCTGACTCTGTGCAGGTCACATTGATCTATACGGATCAAACCGATACCGAATATGAGGTGGAGGTGAAGGAGCTGCTAGGTGGGCGACACTACGATGTGCGCAAGTATGCCTACGAGCACCCCTCGATCGTCGCTCAGCGTGTGGCAGCGGCCAATAAGTGGGGTGGAAAAGCCTATTCGTCGAGCGACCTGTCGCACTTGATCGAAGGGGACACCCCATCCACAATCTTTATCATGCCCAACAACGAGACCGATGTGGATCGTATCCTTTCGGCTTTGGCCTCGGCAGAGATTGGCCTGCGTAGCCGCTCTCTGTCGGTGAATGACTTTACGGTTGTCTACAATTCGAAGTGGAACAGATACCCCAATATCGACCGCGCGATGCTGTTTAAGGATCGCGTGACAGCCTTCTTGTCATACCACGCCAAAAGAGATAGCGAGGTGATAAAGAGGTTTGATAGTAGGTATGCAAAGGCCTTTGACCAGATACCCTCGCTGTATTCGTATAGAGGCTACGATGTGGCAAAGATCTTTGGTGAGGGGATGTACTCCGACATCAAGTATGGAATGGAGGGGCGCACATTTACACCATTGCAGACAACCTATCGCTTCCAAAAATTGCGCAATAGCGAGACGCGCGCAAATCAAAATTGGATGAGGGTGAATTATCAAAATAATTTTACTATAACCATAGAGTAGTAATTTTCTAAATTATGGCAACAATAACAGGAGGAATACCCGAAAAGACGGTTGAGCGGTTGAGCGAATACCGTCGCACATTGGTGGCGAGCCATAAGCAGGGTATCACACATATATTTTCGCATGTCATAGCTGGAATCCACGGAATCACAGCTGTGCAGGTGCGTCGCGATTTGATGCTTATAGGTTTTTCGAGCGACAATAAAAAGGGATACGACGTGAAGGAGCTAATCGACTTTATCAGCTCTATCCTCGATAGCGAGCACGAGACTCAGATAGGAATTATCGGTATGGGTCACTTGGGTCAAGCTATCACAAAGTACTTCAACGACAAGGGGCTTAAGCTCCGCATCACCGCAGCTTTCGATGTCGACGAGGCGAAGGTGGGGAGCGTGATAGATAATATCCCATGCCACCATATGGATCGTTTTGCCCAGATCGTGGAGCAAGAGGACCTGAGCATTGTGATTGTCTCGTCGCCCACGAGTGTAGCGCCCGACTTGGTCCTTCCTATTATTAATGCAGGAATCAAGGGGGTTTTGAACTTTACATCTACCCCTCTGAACTTCCCCCAAGGTATCGTTGTCGAGAACTACGACATAACAACCCTCCTCGAGAAGGTTGCATACTTTGTGAAGGAGAACGAGGAGAATCAAGAGAAGTAGTCACGAATGAGGGTCTTTTATGGTTTCGATTCTCTTCCGAATTTTCGGGGGGCGGTGTGTACGGTAGGCTCCTACGATGGGGTCCATATCGGACATCGGCGACTCATTGATGAGTGTCGTTCGCGTGCTCACCAGATCGGTGGCGAGAGTGTATTGTTGACCTTCGAGCCCCATCCGCGTGTTGTGCTGGGGCGTGCCGAGGGGCTTAAGCTGTTGACTACGGTGGATGAGAAGATTGAACTCTTGGCGGAGTGTGGGGTCGATAATTTGATTGTTATACCTTTCGATGTGCCCTTTAGTCGGCTCAAATATAATGACTTCGTGGAGCGGTATCTGCTCGATAGGGTCAGTATGAGATCTATGGTAGTGGGGTATAACCACCTCTTTGGCCACAAAAACGAGGGGGACTATAACCACCTGCGCCTTTTGAGCGATCAGCGTGGTTTCGATGTTGTCGAGATGGCTGAACTTCGCAATGACGAGCGAAAGGTGAGCTCCACGGTTATCCGCAGACTCATCGAGAGCGGCGCTGTGGAGGAGGCTAACCAACATTTGGGGCGGCCATACCTTATTATATATGGAGGAGTGGGAGGCGAACCTCTCAAACTATTTCCTCCCGATGGACGTTATTGGGCCAAGGTAGATGGCGTGGAGTGTGTTGTAGAGGTGGTAAACCAAAATTCACTTGTCCGATTATCTGGTGTGGAGGTCGAAATGGGGTGTAGAGTAGAAATTTTAAAAAGTATCGAAAATGTTGATATGTAGAGAATTTGAAATGAGGGTGTGGTATGTCGATACCGACCAAATGGGTATTGTCCACCACTCCAACTATATACGTTATTACGAGGCAGCGCGCTCGGACTTCATGCGCTCGCTGGGGGGATTTTCATATGCCGAGATGGAGCGTCGTGGGGTGATGATGCCGATCTTGGAGGTTCACTCCAAATATATCGCTTCGGCCCACTTCGACGAGATGATCCGCGTGAAGGTGTGGATCGACGAGATCCCACGTGCGCGCGCACGCTTCGACTACGAGATCTATAGCCCCGAAGGGAAGCTCCTAAACAGAGGCTACACGGTGTTGGGCTTTATGAACTCTCAAACCCGTAGGCCCACGCGTGCTCCCGAGTGGTTCACCCAACTTCTGACCGCTGAATAATACCTGCCAACCGACCTACTAATCTATAAACCTAAATAAATCATGAAATTTTCAATCCTAAACCACCTAAGCCGACTAATGGTGATGGCCGCCATCTGTGTTACCACGGTGTCGTGTGGTGAGCCCGTGGCCCAGACTTTTAAGATCTATCCAGCCCCCGAGGGCATAGAGCTCTCGACCGACTATAAGGTCGAAGTTGAGGGGTGCGAGGTGCCTCTCTATCGAGTTATAATCCCCGACTCAATACCTATTCCGCGTCTCACGGGGTCGACAGGAAGCCATGGCGTAGCGTCGATGGCTATGTTCGACATGGCAGACAAAGTGGCGGTGAAGGTCACCTCACCCCAAAAAATCGAGGAGGTGAAGATCCTCCCAACTTCGTACAATATCCAATACACTGTCCAAGGGAGCGAGCTAACCTTCGATATGGATCGACCCATGCACCTCACCGTCGAGATCAATGGCGAGTGGCATGAGTCACTGCATATCTCTGCCTCTCCATTCGAGACCGACATACCAGATCCCAATGACGAAAATGTGATCTACTTCGGCCCGGGCGTTCACGACATAACAACAGTTGAGGTCAAGGATAACCAAACAGTCTACATAGCTGGAGGTGCATATATCCGCTGTGGGATGGAGCAAGAGGAGCCCGAAGTGGTTTTAGGTCAGCGACGTATGATACCCCCATCGTTCCTAATCAAGGGCGAGAATGTGACATTCAGAGGTCGCGGAATAATTGACGGAGGGGCTATTCCTCGTGCCAAAAGACGCTATATGCTTCTGGTCCAAGACTCCAAAAATGTAAATATAGAGGGTGTGACATTCTTCGACCCTAGCCGTTGGACTATGCCAGTCAAAAACTCTGATAATGTCCATATCGACAATATCATAATCACAGGATGGCGCGGAAACTCCGATGGCGTGGATATCTCCAACAGCCGCGATGTGTTGGTCGAGAACTCATTCTTTAGAACCCTCGACGACCTCGTTGTGATTAAGACCTATGGCGGTTTGGGTGAGGCTCGCAATATCCATGTGCGCAAATGTGTGTTGTGGAACGAGCTTGCACATGCCCTAAGTGTCGGTGCCGAGGTGCGCGAAAATGTGACAAATGTGCTCTTCGAGGATTGCGATGTGATCCACGACGTAGGTCGTGAGACAGCTTTGCGCGTATATCACTGCGACTCAGCGGTGATTAGTAATATCGTATTCGACAATATCCGTATCGAGGAGGGACGACGCTTAATCTCGATGTGGATAGGTAAAACCCGTTGGACAGAAACCCCCGATAGAGGACATATAAAGGATATTGTCTTTAGAAATATTACAACCACATCTGCCCCTATCGACCCTACCCTCACTGGATTCCAAGACGCTACAGATTGGAAACCATACATAATCAAGGATCAAGCAAGTATTGAGATCATAGGTTGGGATAAAGACCATATCGTCGATGGCGTGCTCTTCGAAAATGTCGTTATAGATGGCAAAAAAATCGACGAGCAGAGCATAACCGTGCAGAACGAATTTATTGATAATATAGTCTTTAAGTAATTATCTTTGATCAGAGGCTGTGTTGAGAGGCAGTGTTAAGAGGCTGGACTGCCCTAACAGCGGGCGGCCGCACAGCAAGCTGTGATTTGTTTTCCTTGCGCTTTTGTGTTGAGGCCGCGAATTTTGTTCACCTTCAGTGAACGCTTAATATAAATATAGTACCTCGAACCTTGAAAGTAAACTTTCGGTTCGAGGTACTATATTTATATTATTCCCCCGTTGGGGGATTCTAATTCGCGGCCCCCTCAAAAGCGAGGTGACGACATGCTAAAGTTCACGCTAATTTGTCATTCATCATTGACCATTCATCATTAACGTTAAGTTTTATTTTTGGTCATTGGGCTGAGGGAAGCGTCTTTGTCTACCTCTGCTGCATATTGTCTTTTCTGAGTTGTCGCCCAACATTGATGTGCACTCCGATGTGGTGTCGCCTGCACAGCAGTTATCCTTACACTTACCAGCCACCTTGGGGCCCGACAGTGTAGACAACACAATAATCATCAACGCAATTGCACTATAAATCTTTCTCTTCATATATAAATTTAATCTCTTATAAAATCCCTCTCCCGACCATAAATCCACGGTGCGAGAATATCACATTTCCATCTATCACGGCTGCTATAAGAGATATACCATCTCCACCTTGCAATCCCACGATTAGTCTTTAAATGAACGTCTGTGCAAAATAAAATATTATTTGCAACATGGAGTCTTAGATATACAGCTATCGAAGAGCTCGTTGAATACACCTTTGGCCTCTATCCAGTTCGCTCTGTTGATGCAATATTTCACCTTTGGCTGGATGATCTCGCCTTGGATCAGCCCTACATTCTTTAGCTCCGTGAGGTGTTGCGAGACAGTTGCCTTTGCGATGGGTAAAACCTCGTGTATATCGCCAAAGAAGCAGCTCTCTTGCCCAGCCAAAAAATTCATGATCGCTATACGCGCAGGGTGGCCCAACGCCTTTGCTATCTGTGCCAAATGCTCTTGATCATAGGTGTATACCTTCTCTCTGTTCTCCATTTCTGTTCGCAAAGATACGAAGAATATTTTGAATTTCCAAATTTAGAAGTTTCGTCTTTGCGGACTCCGATCCGCAAAACGAAACTAATGGTGAATGGTGAATGGCCGAAAACCTTCGCATGTAGCCACCTCGCTTTGGGGTGGGTGGGGCCGCAGAGGTTTCCCCCAACACAGAAGCGCAAGGAGGAAGGAAACGAAGTTTCCAAGCCCGTGCTTACGCGCACCGCCCGCCGGCGTGAGGCAGTCTAGCCTCTAACCAACAGCCTCTTAAAACAGCCACTGACCGCTCGATTATTTGTTATCTCCCGGGTGAGGGGCGAATGTGAACATATCGAACCAATACCCTTCGGCGGAGTATTTGGATGGCCAGTTTTCGCGCTCCAAGAGTCTATAGGTATTGGGCATTGACATCCCCAAGCGGTTGACAAAATGGTTGTAGACCACGCTCCAACATTTGTTGTATGAGGGTCCATCTTTGTGGTCGGCCGTACCTATTGTCTGCCACCTGCAATATTTACCCGAGATGTCACTCCACACGTAGTATGGGACCTCGTCGCCCAACAGCAACTTTGCGGTGTACTCCAACCCCACGAGGAGTGCCGTTTCGTTCTCCAAATAGAGGTCGGCATTGCCTTGGTTATATGCCACCTCGCATATCAGCGCTGCACAGCTAAATCCAAACTGCACATGAGCCTGATCGCGCCCTGTCTCTTGACACTGCCCACTCTTAGGGTCTATGTAGTTGTAGATCGTTCCATTGTCCTTTCCGTTGAGATACTGATCTATCGCAAAGTCATACATCTCTTGGTTCTGGGCCACGATAGCGACCGACATATAAGAGAGTATAGCACACAGTCCCCAGTTTCCGTTGGTATAGGGGGGAGCGGCAAAGAAGTCATTGAGTATTGGGATAAAGCACCCCATCAAAAGATCATCGACTATAGAGTCGTAGATCTCCTCCGTAAGCCCCTCACATCCATACTCTTTGAGCAGGGCCAATGCCGACGCTACGTGATAGGCCTGTCCACACATCAATGGAGCGTTTGAGGAGTTACATACCAACTCTACATTCTCGGTATACCCCTTGAGTATAGCCAACGCTTTGGCTCCATGGGCTTGAGCATCCTCCACATCGAGCGCAAAGAGCAGAGCACTCATATAGGCAGCGTCGAAGTGTCGAGTCACTAAGGCTGCATTCCTTGTGAATGTTATGGGATATGGTTTCCCCCACCTATCGGGCTGCCCCTTCTCTCCTGCGTCACGAGCTATGTAGTTAGGTATATTACCTACATACCCATCCCATGTCGACTTGGCATAGGGGTAATCCACAAGGTCCAAATATGATCTATAGGCCACGCTATTTCTGTCGGCCTTAGCGATTATAGCCTTCAACTTATTGATCTGCTCGGGGCTATAAACAACTACGGGATACTCTTTATCTGTTATAGTACTCCTCTTTGTCGAGGCTCCAAACACCGACATAGTGCCTACAAATCCACATATGATTAGGGATAATAAAAGTAGTTTCTTCATAATATTGACGTTTTTATATACCATTGTCTCGGAGGGGTTACTCCTCGGCCTTTGAGCCGTGCGATCTATACCACACAACGAACCACACAGCCGCCACCGCTACGCACACACCCGAGACTGCATAGCCATAGGTCATGGGCAGAGCGAAACACTCACCTGCTACGATTAGGTAGCACGATGTCACAGCGGTCATAAACAACGCTGGGAGGAGTGTAACGAAGTAGTTGCGCTTCTGTTTGACCAGATACACAGTCACCATCCACAGCGTGAATACCGACAGCGACTGATTCATAAAGGCGAAATATCGCCATATAATATCGAACCCAGCTTTGTCGCGGAGGCTATATATCAAGATTCCCATGGTTATGAGGAAGAGCGGCAGAGAGATAATCATACGCCCCTTGGTGCTTTTTTGCTCTATGTGGAGGATGTCTGCTATAATCAAACGAGCCGATCTGAGGGCTGTATCTCCCGAAGTGATGGGGGCAAAGATAACACCCAGAGTGGCCAACAATGCCCCAAATGTGCCCAACCAACTACGCGTGATGTCGTTGACAATAACCGCCGCCGAGGCCTCGCCCATTCCGTTCTCGCCAAAGTAGTAGGTAGCCGCTGCCGCCCATATCAATGCCACAACTCCCTCGGCAACCATAGAGCCATAGAATATGGGTCTACCCTGCTTCTCGTTGGTCATGCAGCGAGCCATCATAGGCGACTGCGAGGCGTGGAAGCCCGAGATCGCACCACAAGCAATCGAGATAAACATCATCGGGAAGATCTCCATGGTGGGGTTGGGGTGGTGAGCAATGCCATCCGTAATTTCGGGAAGCTCAACACCATTGATAACCAACATCACAAAGATTCCTGCCGCCATAAACATCAACGCCACAGCAAAGATCGGATATACACGTCCGATGATTTGGTCAATAGGCAGAAGTGCCGCCACGATATAGTAAATGAAGATCACCACGATCCAGAAGTTCACATTCAACATATCGGGCGTGAGCTGCGTGAGGAGCCCCGCAGGACCTGCCACAAAGACCGCAACAACCAATATCAGGAGCACAACGGTAAAGATTCTCATCACTTGACCTGTGGTAGCACCCAGATATCTCTTGACGCTCTCGGGTAGCGACTCTCCATTGTGGCGCAACGAGATCATTCCAGCCATATAGTCATGCACCGCACCAGCCAAAAGGGTTCCAAAGACAATCCACATGTAGGATGCAACACCGAACTTTGCACCCATGATTGCACCGAAGATCGGCCCCAGACCTGCGATATTGAGGAACTGGATCATGAAGATCTTCCACGCTGGGAGAGGCATGTAGTCTACCCCATCGCCTTTGGTGAAGGCTGGCGTTGCGCGGTTGGGGTCGGGACCGAAGATCTTCTCTATGAATTTTCCATAGATAAAGTAGCCCAGAATTAAGGCTGCTATGGATAATAAAAAGGTTATCATTTCGTATTTAGATTGAGTTTTTCGTAAAGTGGGAGAGTTCTATTTTCTCGCGAATTTCAACAAAAAAAGGGGGCGCAGCTATGTTTATATACATTAACCGCACCCCCTAATTGAAATTTTACTATTTAGCGTATGACACCGCTCTTGTCTCGCGGATCACCGTGATCTTCACCTGTCCGGGATATGTCATCTCGTCTTGGATCTTTTTGGCTATATCGTGCGACAAGCTCTCAGTCTCTTGGTCGCTGAGTTTCTCGGCACCGACAATCACGCGCAACTCCCTACCTGCTTGGATCGCATAGGTTTTGAGTACACCGGGATAAGATTGAGCGATATCCTCCATCTCCTTCAACCTCTTGATGTAGCTCTCTACAACCTCGCGACGCGCTCCGGGACGTGCTCCCGAGATTGCATCACACGCTTGGATGATTGGCGAAATTATAGATGTCATCTCCGTTTCGTCGTGGTGAGCACCAATTGCATTGCACACCTCTGCCTTCTCCTTGAACTTCTCGGCCAACTTCATACCGATGATTGCGTGTGGCAACTCTGGCTCATCGTCGGGCACCTTACCTATATCGTGAAGGAGTCCAGCGCGACGCGCCAACTTAGGGTTAAGTCCCAACTCCGAAGCCATGATTCCAGCCAAGTTGGCAGTCTCACGAGCATGTTGAAGTAGGTTTTGACCATACGACGAACGATACTTCATCTTACCGATCATGCGGATAAGTTCGGGGTGTAGACCATGGATTCCCAAATCAATAGCTGTACGCTTACCTACCTCTACGATCTCCTCCTCGATCTGCTTTTGGACCTTCGCCACCACCTCTTCGATACGCGCTGGGTGGATACGTCCATCGGTAACCAATTGGTGGAGTGCCAGACGTGCTATCTCGCGACGTACGGGGTCAAAACCACTCAAAATGATAGCCTCTGGGGTGTCATCGACGATAATCTCGATTCCTGTAGCGGCCTCCAAAGCGCGGATATTACGCCCCTCGCGACCGATAATACGACCCTTCACCTCGTCTGATTCGATGTTGAATACCGTCACTGCATTCTCTATAGCTGTCTCTGTTGCGACCCTTTGGATCGAAGCAACGATAATTCTTTTGGCCTCTTTGGTAGCTACCAATTTAGCCTCCTCAATTGTCTCACTGATGTAGGCATCGGCATCCGATTTAGCCACCGCCTTCATATTCTCGACCAAGTTGTTTTTGGCCTCTTCGGCGCTCATGCCCGAGATCTGCTCTAGGCGTAGGTTCTGAGCCTCTATAGCCTTCTCAACCTCAGCCTCTTTGCTCTCCAATTGTTGAAGTTTAGATGCAAATTGCTCCTTTACCTTAGCACTCTCTTGAGTCTTTTTCTCCAACTCTTTTTGTTGATTTTGGAGGTTTTGCTCTATCTGCTTAGCTCTGTTCTCGCTCTGCGCTACCTTTTGGTTACGGTCGTTCACCGAACGGTCGTGGTCACTTTTGAGCTTAATGAACTTCTCTTTTGCTTGGAGCATCTTCTCCTTCTTAATCATCTCTCCTTCGGCCTCTGCATCTTTGATGATACTCTGAGATCGTTTTTTAACGACCACATAAGCTAAAAAACCTGCTACGATGGCTGATATGGCGGCGACAATTACAATAATTGCGATTTCCATGTTTTTATTTTTTTATGTTTTGTATAAATGTTTTTTGTTAGTTTGTTCAATAAAAAAATCCCACATAAACTCCTTTTCTTGTTTGACGAATCTGCAGATAAGTCATGTGTGGAGGTGCCAAAATTCGCAATAGTCCAACGGTGCCATAAATGACACACCCCGAAGGGTTAAGGCCTTATTTTGATACAAAGAGCTTGTCTCCAATGTAATAAACGTTCAGTTTCGCAAAGCTTAAGGAATCTATGCGGGTAGATTCTATGTGTGTATATATTTTATTAAAAGAACGTGCGGTGGTCAATATTATTATTATTTCACACCTCTCTTAGTCTAGGCAATTATAGTGCTATTCTCTCGACAAGTCGTTGAGATATTCAGCTATATTGTGTTCCATTTTTTCGAGAGCCTTTATGTCGTCACTGTTTAGCTCGCCCTGCATACGTGTGTTCACGTTGTTTATGGCGAACTTCAACGCCGTCATCGACATATAGTCCACGAGCGAAAACCCTGCATAGCTCTGTTTCTCGAACTCCGTAACAGACTGGTTCACTTCGCGTTCGGCCAAACGATATAGCTCCTCTTTCTCGCTCTCTATTGTGAGCGAGTAGCTTTTGCCACCTATTTTAAGTTTTATCGCTTGCTTAGCCATCTCTCAAATTTCCTTTACTGCTCTCTTTGCAGTTTTCTCTTTTTCATCCTTTTTATCAGTTCGGCCCCATCAAGTTCGGCCCCCTTGCTCGGTCGCCCCATCAAGTTCGGCCCCCTTGCTCAACGCCCCCTTGCTCGGCACCCTTGCTCAACGCCCACTGCTCGGCACCCTCTTATTCGGCCCCGGCCCCGGCGGAGAGGAGATTTATGCATTTGTCAACCTCCCGCATTAAACGGTTGACTCTTGCACGTGCTCGCGCCCTTGCTTGGTCTCTGCTCGATGATGATGAACCTAAACCCTCGCATAGCTGGAGAACCGATAACTGGTGCTCCAAATCCTTCACCTGCTCTTGCAACGCTCTTCTTTCGCGGAGCAACGCATCGCGCTCGCTCTGCAAAGATCGACATGAATCTGCTAGTCGTTGGTGGTCGGCAATCAACTGATCTACTCGACCTTCAACCCTATTTATAATGCCCTTAGTCGCCATAGAGTGGAATTTGGATATTCAAAGGTAAGAAAAAAAAATACAAGAAGCAAACTTAATTGTGTTAATGTTGAGTTACCACTTCGCCATATAGATCGTAATCCTCAGCAGCGGTGATACGTACATCGTAAAAAGAGCCCTCACTCAGCGCGGCGGAGTCTATGGGAATCATGATCTCTTGGTCCACCTCGGGAGAGTCGTACTGCGAACGTGCTATGTAGTAATCCCCAGCTTGCGAATCTACGATCACACGCTGCGTGGTCCCTTCGCGGGAGAGGTTGTTCTCTAGCGATATCTGGTTTTGAATCATCATGATCTTCTCTGCTCTCGCCTCCTTGACCTCTGGCGATACATCGTCCACTAGGGTTGCCGAAGCTGTCCCCTCCTCCTCGCAGTAGGCAAAGACCCCCAACCTCTCGAAACGCACTTCGCGCACGAAATCCACCAGCTCACCGAAATCTGCATCGCTCTCTGTGGGGTGACCCACCATGAGGGTGGTGCGCAACGCTATGTCGGGAATCGAGGTGCGAAGCCTGCGGATCAACTCCATCGCCTCGGCTTTTGTGTGGCGACGTTTCATCGAGGATAGCTGATTGTCGGAGATGTGTTGAAAGGGAATGTCGAGATATTTGCAAATCTTGGGCTCCGCAGCCATCACATCTATCACATCTTGGGGAAAAGCTGTGGGGTAGGCGTAGTGCAGACGTATCCACTCCACCCCCTCGATCGCACACAACTTCGTGAGCAACTCAGCGAGTTTGCGCTCTCCATATATATCCATTCCGTAGTAGGTGGTATCTTGCGCTATGACGATCAACTCCTTCACACCCCCTTCGACGAGCTTTTGGGCCTCCTCGATTAGCGCCTCCATGGGCACCGAGATATGTTTGCCGCGAATGAGCGGTATGGCGCAATATCCACACCTCCAGTTACATCCCTCCGAAATTTTGAGGTAAGCGTAGTGGCTAGGGGTTGTGAGCATGCGCGATGTCTCGAGCTGAGGATCATGCTCCCCACCCAGACGCGCAACCACCTCTTGCCAATTCTTCACACCGAAATATTGGTCCACCTCGGGGATCTCCTCGCGCAGCTCATCGGCATAACGTTCGCTGAGACACCCCACAACATAGAGCTCCTCTATGAGCCCCTCTTCCTTAGCCGCCACAGCATTGAGGATCAGGTTTATCGACTCCTCCTTTGCATCGCCTATGAAACCGCATGTGTTGATAATGACGATCTTTGCATCGAAAGAGTCGCTATCGAACATCAGTTCGTAGCCCGAGGCCGCAAGTTGCACCATCAGGTGTTCCGAGTCGACTATATTCTTGGAACATCCAAGAGTTATGACATTAATTTTTTTCATCTCCAAAAAGCGCTGTTACAAACTCCTTACGATCAAACATTCTGAGCTGATCGACACCCTCACCAACACCTATATAACGCACTGGAATATTAAACTGATCGCTCACACCGATCACCACACCACCCTTAGCTGTGCCATCCAACTTGGTCACCGTGAGCGATGTAACCTGCGTGGCTTGGGTAAATTGCGTCGCCTGCTCAAATGCATTTTGACCCGTTGAGCCATCCAACACCAACATCACCTCGTGGGGTGCATCGGGGATCACCTTGGCCATCACATTGCGGATCTTACTAAGCTCGTTCATCAACCCCACCTTGTTGTGCAGACGACCAGCCGTGTCGATCAACACCACATCGGCCCCATTGGCCACGGCCGATTTGAGCGTGTCGAAAGCCACCGACGCAGGGTCAGAGCCCATATTTTGGCGCACCATGGTTGCCCCAGCGCGATCGGCCCACACCGCCAGTTGGTCGATCGCCGCAGCGCGGAACGTGTCGGCCGCACCGATATATACCTTGCGCCCAGCAGCTGTGAGTTTAGAGGCTAGCTTGCCGATAGTTGTGGTCTTACCCACGCCATTAACTCCCACGACCATAAGGACATAAGGCACCCCATCCTTTACCTCAATCCCAAAACCTTCGGTCGAAGCATTGGCCTGCTCCAAGAGTTTTTGCACCTCGTCGCGCAAGATATATTGAAGCTCCGAAGCCCCCATATATTTATCCTTAGCCACGCGCTCCTCAATATTTCGAATGATTTTCACTGTGGTCTCCACCCCCACATCCGAGGTTATGAGGATCTCCTCCAACTCGTCGAGGACATCGGCATCGACCGTGGTCTTACCAGCTACTGCACGCGCCAATTTAGAGAACAAACCAACCTTGGTTCGCTCCAACCCCTTATTTAAATCCTCCTGCTTCGAATCCTCTTGCTTTGAATCCTCCTGCTTCGAATCCTCTTGCTTTGAATCCTCCTGCTTTGAATCCTCTTGCTTTGAATCCTCCTGCCTTAGACCCTCTTGCTGAGGGGTCTCCTCCGCGCTCTGCGTAGGCTCCACATCAGTGGCTACTGTTGACTTTTTTTTGAATAGATCAAAGAATCCCATCTCTTTATACTTTTTGATTGCCACAAAGTTACAAAAAAATTATGACTTATCGAAATAATGATAAATGGTTAATGATGAATGATTAATGATTAACGCCGATAATGGTGAATGATGAATGATGAATGATTAACGCCGATAATGATGAATGGTGAATGATGAATGGTGAATAAATACGTCATTGCGGACTCTGATCCGCAATCCCTAGCGTAACTCTAAAAAATCGAGGACGAGATTGCGGCTCGGAGGCCGCAATGACGCTAAGGAGTTAGGAGTGATACCGCCTCGCTTTGAGGGGTGGGGCCGCGAGGGGTTTCCCCCCAACGGGGGAATAATATAAAATAGTGCCACGGACCGAAAGCTCGCTTTCAAGGTCCGTGACACTATTTTTATATTAAACGCTCACTGAAGGTGAACTTCCTCGCGGCCTCACCACAAGTAACAAAGGAGGGAAACGAAGTTTCCAAGCCCGTGCGGCACGCACCGCCCGCCGGCGTGAGGCAGTCCTCGGAACTAAACCAAATACATTAGTTATTCGCCTCGATAAAGTCGAAACAATGTTGGTACATAACCTCTAGGGATGGAGATATATTCTTTCCGCTAAAGCTATGGCCTGCGCCCTTCATCACCAACAGCTCTATATCTGCACCGCACTCTTTACCCACCTCGTAGAGGTACTCAGAGTTGATAAGCGGAAGGGTTTTATCTGCCGATCCATGAACCAACAACACCGGGCAACTCTTCTTATTAATCAAATCTGAGGGGCTCATGATGTTAACCAACTCTGGGCTCGCCTCATCTAGCTCACAGCCCATAAGGCGCACGAAAAGTTTCCTGTCGGCAAATATTGAGTTGGGGAAGATCTCGGGGTTTGTGCACGATGTGAAGGGGAACAGCGAAAGGATATATTTGTATGCGACCTTTGTTTTGGGGAGGTCCAACTCCGCAGGGAATGAGTTGTCTGGTGCGAGGGCCGCCACCAACGATAGGTGACCACCTGCCGATCCACCCCAAATTCCATAGTTCTTCTTACTCAACTTATACTCTTTGGCGTTATTGATAAGGAAACGGGTTGCATCCTTAACATCTATGAGTGACTCGAAAGAGGTTGTGGGAGCCTTTGCCAAACGGTAGTCGATAGCGGCACATATATATCCGTTATCGAGAAGATGACGCAGTGTTCCGATAGTAGATTGCCCTGCGATATTGAGCTTGCTTCCTCCAGCCCAGCCCCCTCCGTGGACATACAATATCCATGGATTATTGGATGCTGCCATCTTCGACTCCTCGGGATAGAAAAACAAGACATTTAGCTTTTTGCCATCAACCGTTTTATAGGTGATAGTCTCTTGTCTAAACTCTTTAAGGATCTCTTCGTTCTTATCTGCCTGAGCAAAAGAGGTGGCACAACTCGCAATGAAAGCGAATAAAAATAGTAATTTTTTCATGGTTAGGTTATAATGTGTTTTGATTCTACATTTTTATGAGTGTAAATATAGGTAATATTTACGAAAAAAACAAAAATCCCTCAAAGTTGATAAAGTTCAACCTTGAGGTATTTTCATACTTATGTAATTCTATCGAATCGGGGTTATTAGCCCAAAATCTCTAGCATCTTGATCGCAGCAGTAGCGATTGGAGTACCGGGGCCGAAGATCGCAGCAGCGCCATCCTTGTAGAGTTGGTCGTAATCCTGAGCTGGGATAACACCACCCACGATAACTACGATATCCTCGCGACCCAACTTCTTAAGCTCACCGATGATCTGAGGCACAAGAGTCAAGTGACCTGCCGCCAAAGACGACACACCAACTACGTGTACATCATTCTCCACAGCCTGCTTAGCAGCCTCCTCGGGGGTTTGGAACAAAGGTCCCATATCGACATCGAAACCAATATCGGCGTAACCTGTAGCTACAACCTTCGCACCGCGGTCATGACCATCCTGACCCAACTTAGCGATCATAATACGTGGTTGACGACCTTCGCGCTTAGCGAACTCGGCAGCCATCTCTGTTGCCTTAGCAAATGCTGAATCTGACTTCACCTCTGAACTATAAATTCCTGAAATTGAACGAATAACAGCTTGGTAACGACCTACGATAGTCTCACAAGCATCTGAGATCTCACCGAGTGATGCGCGGAGTTTAGCAGCCTCAACAGCCAATGCCAACAAGTTACCCTCGCCGCCATTGACACAAGCTGTGATAGCATCCAAAGCAGCCTTCACAGCAGCCTCGTCGCGCTTAGAGCGCATGTCGTTAAGTCTCTCGATTTGGCTCAAACGAACAGCAGTGTTGTCCACCGCCAAGATGTCGATTGGATCCTCCTTCTCGAGGCGGTACTCATTGATACCCACGATCTTCTCGTTGCCCGAGTCGATACGTGCTTGCTTGCGAGCCGAAGCCTCCTCGATACGCATTTTGGGAAGTCCAGTCTCGATAGCCTTAGCCATACCGCCCAACTCCTCAACCTCTTGGATCAAAGCCCATGCCTTCTCTGCGATCTCGTTGGTGAGTGACTCTACATAGTAAGAACCTGCCCATGGATCAACCTCGCGGCAGATGTTAGTCTCCTCTTGGATATAGATCTGTGTGTTACGAGCGATACGAGCCGAGAAATCCGTTGGCAAAGCGATAGCCTCGTCCAAAGCGTTGGTGTGCAAAGATTGAGTGTGACCCAAAGCTGCACCCATAGCCTCGATAGCTGTACGCGCCACATTGTTGAATGGATCTTGCTCCGTGAGCGACCAGCCCGATGTTTGCGAGTGGGTACGCAAAGCCAAAGACTTAGGATTCTTAGGATCGAACTGTCTCACGATCTTCGCCCACAACATACGCGCTGCACGCATCTTAGCGATCTCCATGAAGTGGTTCATACCGATAGCCCAGAAGAACGACAAACGTGGAGCGAAGGCATCAATAGACATTCCTGCGTTTACTCCCGCACGCAAGTACTCCAATCCATCAGCCAAGGTGTAAGCCAACTCGATATCTGCCGTAGCACCTGCCTCTTGCATGTGGTATCCCGAGATAGAGATAGAGTTGAACTTAGGCATATTTTGAGATGTGTACTCAAAAATATCTGCGATGATCTTCATTGAGAACTTCGGTGGGTAGATATATGTGTTACGCACCATGAACTCCTTCAAGATGTCGTTTTGGATCGTTCCAGCCAACTGGTCAAGTGTACAACCTTGCTCCAAACCTGTCACGATATAGAATGCCAACACTGGAAGTACAGCGCCATTCATAGTCATCGAAACAGACATCTTATCCAATGGAATACCATTGAACAACACCTTCATATCCTCTACCGAGCAGATCGACACACCTGCCTTACCTACGTCACCTACCACGCGTGGGTGGTCGGCATCGTAACCGCGGTGTGTAGCCAAGTCAAACGCCACTGAGAGTCCCTTTTGACCCGCCGCCAAGTTACGACGATAAAAGGCATTTGACTCCTCTGCGGTCGAGAATCCTGCATACTGACGGATTGTCCAAGGACGCATAACATACATCGTTGAGTATGGTCCGCGGAGGAATGGAGCGATACCTGCTGCATAGTTTAGGTGCTCCATGCCCTCTAGGTCCGACTCCGAATAGCTTCCCTTCACTGGGATTTGTTCTGCTGTGAGCCATGGCTCAGCCGACTCATTGTTTGGTGTTGCGCAGCTACTCTTTAGCCCGCCACTCTGATATTGTAAATCTGAAAATTTAGCTCTCATAATTAGATCCCCATCTCTTTAAGGTAGAACTTCAAAGTCTCGAGCACATTGCTCTTAACATTTATAAAGTTGCCGATGCCTTGTGCCTCCAACTCTGGCGCACATGCAGGAGCTCCAGCGACAACCAAGATTGCGCTTGCGCCCAACAACTCTTTGATCTGTGGCGCAACAGTTGCGTAGTCGTCATCCGAAGAACATACAACAACGATTTGAGCTCCCGAAGCCTTAGCTGCCTCGACTCCCTCCTCAACGCTCTTGAAGTAGGTGTTGTCCATAACCTTGATTCCTGCACAAGCAAAGAAGTTACAAGCGAACTGAGAACGTGCTCTAGCCATCCCTAGGTTTCCGCAAGTCAACATAAATGCCTTTGGCTCCTTGCCCGAACGGTCAACGCCCAAACGCATAGCCTCGAATGCCATAGCTCCACGATAAGGGGTCAATACATTGCCCTCTGCCGCGTCGCGACTTACTGCACACGCGCACAATGAGTCACCTGCCGACTCCGTGAAGTTAGGATATTGGTTTGCGCCCAACAAAATTTGGCGACGTGTAGCGATGTTTTTATCTTTCGAAGCAGCCGATGCCGATACTCTCTCGACGATGAAACCAGCCTCGAAAGCTGCGGCGTAACCACCCTTCTCCTCGATCTCAAGGAACAACTTCCAAGCCTCCGCAGCGACGCTTTGAGTCAAGTTCTCGATGTAGTATGAACCACCTGCTGGGTCTACAACTTGATCGAAATGAGACTCATGCTTCAACAAAGCCTCGACGTTACGAGCGATACGCTTAGAGAACTCATCTGGAGTCTCAAAAGCTGCGTTGAATGGCAACACCTCCAAAGATTGAACTCCTGCCAAAGCAGCAGACATAGCCTCGGTTGTACCTCTTAGCATATTTACATATGGATCATACACCGTTTGGTTCCACTGCGAAGTGGTAGCGTGGATAACCATTTTGCCCACACACAAACACTCAGGCGAGTAACCCTTAACGATATTTGCCCACAACATACGTGCTGCGCGGAACTTAGCCAACTCCATGAAGTAGTTCGATGTGATGCTAAATGCAAAACGCACCTTGCGACCGATCTGCTCGATTGAGAGACCCAACTCCATAAGGCGAACGATATATTCGTGACCAGCCGATAGACCAAAAGCCAACTCCTCGACAATCGTAGAACCAGCGTTCGAGAAGTAATCTGCACCCACGGTAACCACCTTGATGTGGTTGTACCCCTCGGTAGCCTTCACCAGCTCAGCGACAGCCTCGAAACAAGCCTCTCCCTTGCCGCCACATACGTAAGCACCCTCAACAGAGAGGTTCTTCACAATAGGGTCAATATCGAAACAAGCTCTCACCGCCTTTGGCTCCAACCCTTCGGCTTTAACCTTTGCGATAAATAGGTTTGCAGCGTTAACCAACTTCTTGCCTTTGAATGTAACCTCAACATCCACGAGCGAGATTCCGCTAAGTAGCTCATTCAAGCTCTCGGCAGTAAGCCCCTCTTCGGGAAGGATAAAGCAAACCGAATCCACACCCTTCATCAAGATGTCGAGAGCCTCGGCATTTGCTCCGCTAACAGAGTCTACAACAACGCTCTGAGATACTCTCCAGCGATTGTGATTTTGAATACCACGTACAAATGGGAACTCCCCCGGTATACCACCCAAAAATTGAATGTTCGAGAGATCCTCTGCGCGATAGTAAGGACGAACCTTAATACCCTCTGGAGTCTTCCAGACTAACTTGCGCTCATAGTCGGCACCTTTGAGGTCTTTTGTGATAACCTCATCCCACTGCTCGGTTGTGATAGCAGGGAACTCAGCAAATAACCTCTCTGGTTTTGTGTTTGTCATAACTTTATAGAGATTTAGTAATTAAACTTAAATGTTTCATTCCTATTAAAATAGCGTGTAAAGTTAAAAAAACTTTTCTACTTTTTTTTATTTTTTACACATATTTTAACCCAACCGACCTTTTTATCTCTAAATTTTAGATTTCACGGTCTACTTTCTGGACTTATAGTCGCTCATATTGGTCGAGGCCCCTTTGGCAAAGGCGCGAATGTTGTAGATAAACTGAATCGAAAAGTAACGACCCAAAACACTGTTGGTTAGGTTCTGCGTGTAGTTGGTCCCCACCGTGTGGCTAAACGAGCTATTGTCGTCGAAGAGGTCAAAGACCCCAACGATCACCTCGCCGCGGTTTTTGTTCAAAACCTTTTTGCCCACAAAGAGATTGCACAAAAGATATTGGTCGCTGTAATCATCCGTTATGCCCACATATTGGTTATACTCGCCGCTGGTGGTGAATGTAAATCCACGGGGAAGGACAAACTTCATCGACATATTGAGGCGGTGACTTAGGTAATCATCTTCGAGTGTTTGCAGGTCGGAACTACTTGTCGAGGCATCATACTTACCATACCACTTCAAAGTAAAGTCCACATTTTCGGATATATTACTCCCCAAAGTTGCATAGACCCTATAACCCATTTTATCGGTATTAGTCTGTTCGCCACCCTCAATTGTACCATCGCTCTGGACCTCACCACCCACTATGCTCGGCACCTTGGAGTAGGAAAGGCCCACCCCCAAATTGAGGTTACAACGAATAAACTCCACAGGGAAACCATAGTTCATGCGCGAGTATATATTCCAATAGTTATCCATATTGACAGGCAGCGTATATTGCAGAGGCTCATAGGTCGTATCGCTCCCATCCACCATAAATGGTTCGGGGTTATAGACCACATGGCTACCCATATAGTTGACCGTATTGCGCAGCGTCAACATCACCATCATCGTGCTTCCGCGTTCGAGGTCGGTGTGCGTATACCTCACCTTCAATTGGTTGGTGTACGAGGGATCCAGATCGGGATTTCCCTTCGACATATAGTTGCCCGTATTGTATATATCTTGGAGCTTGGTGATGGTGGGGTTATCGACATCGGAGTTCAAGTAGATCTTCATGGAGCTCTGCTTACTAAAGGCGATATTGGCCATCGAGAAGTAGGTCACATCTCCGAACATACGCGCTGGACTATCCGACCCTGTGGTTTTGGTGACATCGCTCTCGAGCGAGGTATTTTGGTAGTAACCCTTCACCACAAAGTTAGTCTTGCCTTTATGATACCTCAGCCCCACACCCATTTTATGGATCTCGGTCACGGTGTTGGAGTTGGTCGTAGCATCTTCGTCGACCTCCATATTTGCGAAGTATTCGTCCGTGGAGTAGGTATATTTATTGGACTCTTGGTAGGTGTTGGTATATTTGTAGTTGAGGTTAAATGATAGCTGCTTGGTGATGGGCTCCGAGAACATCAATGTCGTGTTGAAATTTCGTTTGTACGAAGGGGACTCTTTGTATTGATACCTAGGTGTAGAGCCCCACACCCCATCGGTTTTGGAGTAGGTCAAATCTTGGGTCTCGTACTCGTTGGTGTAGTCATTGACGCTATACCATCCGCTCACGGTCACCAGTCGCCCCTTGTCGTTTAGGCGCAGGCGGTAGTTAAGGCTCACGCTAGCATTGTATCCACTCCAATAACCATCCGAGACACTCGAAATATCGCGATAGCCATCCAAGTAGCCATTATCCTCCACATATGTATCGCCATACCTCTGCCCATCCACCACATTAAATGGGTCGTTGAGCTGAAAACTCAGCGTCGGGCGAATCATAAGTTTCTGCTTTTTGTCTATCTCCCAATCCACACGCCCTGTGAAGCGGTGGTTCAGATTGCGCGTATCTTTGTAGGTGGTAACATCATCCAGATTTCCCGAGTCGAGATACCATTTATCGCGACTCTCCTCGTTGTAAGTTTGGGTTTGGTTATAAAAGTAACTACCCTGAACCTTTAGTTTATCATCCTCTCCAAAGTAATCCGAATAGTTAACCCCCACAGCCGCCGCGGTGGTCACCCCGGGCTGTGACTTAATCATGAAATCACTGGAGCCCGAGTCGCTCCCCGAGGTATCCATTATATCCTCGAACGAGAAGTTCGTTTGGTTTACATTGTTGGCCAGCCCCAATATCGTTATGCGGCTGTCGTTATTGAAGATATTGACACTTCCACCCACCAGATATTTATTCTTATCACTACCCTCTTGTGCATCCGCCTCATAGCCATATCCGCCATAGACCTTACCAAAGACTCCTCGACGCATATGTGCGTGGGTCACAATATTGATCGCCTTGCTCCCCTCTCCGTCATCTATACCCGACATTTGGGCATTGTCGCTGAGTTTATCGTAGACCTCGATTGTCGCCACGATCTCGGCAGGAAGAGACTTTAGAGCTGTGGTCACATCGTCGCCAAAGAACTCACGTCCATCGACATATATCTTCTTCACCTCTTCGCCATTGGCTGTGAGGGTGCCATCCTCGATCGAGATGCCCGGCATCTTTTCGACCAACCCCTCGACATCGGCATCGGCCGCCACCTTAAACGACGAAGCCGTGTAGCTCAATGTATCGCCATGCTGGGTCGCCCTCAGCGCCTTGATCTCCTTCACCACTTCATCTATTTGGGTCGACGAGAGCGACATCTTGATGTGGGGAAGGGTCAACTCCCCACCCGAGAAGGTGAAATCCTTAACCACATTGCTATATCCAAAAAACATAACCCCGATGCGATACTCCCCCACGTCGAGCCCCGACATCGCAAAGGCCCCTTCGCTGTTCGAGGTGCAGTATCTCTTGGAGTCGGGCGAGGCGACGAAAGTGAACTCAACCACCGCCCCCGCTATAGGCTGATTATCTGTAAGGTCCGAGAGCGTGCCCCTCACCACGCCGCCAGTCGTTTGGCCACGCAGCTCCGCCCCCGATACCATAAGTATAAGGGCCATAAGGGCTATGGTCACAAATCGTCTCATAAATTAGCGCGAGTTCAATAAACTCTCATTTTTATTGTTTTCACATATAAACCAGCCTCGTCATTGCGGACTCTGATCCGCAATCTCGGTGTAATGTTTCGCTAGGGATTGCGGATCGAGTCCGCAATGACGACAGGATGATAGTTAGGTTTCTACTCACCATCCTCGGTATACCACGAAGCATACATGTGGTAATCCGTAGCTATACGTTTGATTATCTGCTCTCTTTGTTCGGCGGTCACCTCCTTAACCTTTTTGGCTGGGACACCTGCATAGACCGAGTTGGGTTCCAACTTCGCGTTCGACAACACCAAAGCGTTGGCTGCGATTATACACCCCGAGGCTACAACCGCATTGTCGAGGATCGTGGAGCCCATACCAATCAAGCAGTTATCCTCGATTATCGCGCCATGGATCGTTACATTGTGCCCCACCGACACATCCGAACCGATATGCGTCTGCGATGGATTTTTGCTCTGCGCATAGAGGGTGTGGATCACCGTTCCATCTTGGATATTGGTTCTATCCCCGATGGTTATAGTGTTGACATCGCCTCGCAGAACTGTCCCATACCATATCGAACAGTCGCGCCCGATCTTCACATCGCCGATGATTGTTGCCGTCTCGGCCAAAAATGTATTCTCCCCAATCTCGGGGGTAATACCCCTAAGTTTTTTTACAAGTGCCATATAATTATGAATCTATTTCTCTTCTTGTTTAACCTCCACCCACAACTCCTCCATCTGCTCCAACGTAAGCTCCGAGACAGAGACTCCTTGCTTCTCGGCCAGATCCTCCATAGAGTTGAACCTCGATATAAATTTACGATTCGTGCGCTCCAGAGCCGCCTCTGGATCCACGCCATAGAGTCGTGTGGCGTTGATAAGGGCAAAGAAAAGGTCTCCGAACTCCCCCTCCAAAGCGTCGTGGTCCTTGGCCGCAATCTCCTCCTCGATCTCCTCGATCTCCTCCTTGACCTTTGCCCACACATCCTCTTTTTGCCCCCAATCGAAACCCACCGAGGCCGCTTTGCTCCCTATGCGCGTCGCCTTGACCATAGCTGGCAAAGAGCGTGGAACACCTCCCAAAACACCCTTTTTGCGGAGTTTCTTTTTGAGCTTCAACGCCTCCCAATTATGCTTAACCTCGTCGGGAGTTTGGGCCAACACATCGCCATAGATATGGGGATGGCGATACTCCAACTTGTCGCACAGCGCCTCGGCCACATCGCCGATATTGAATTGACCCTGCTCCTCGCCCAAGCGCGCATAGAAAACAACATGCAACAGCAGATCGCCCAACTCCTCCTTGATGTCGGCCATATCACCGCGACCTATAGCGTCGACAAGCTCAAAGGTCTCCTCGATTGTTTGGTTGCGCAACGTCTCAAATGTCTGTTCACGATCCCATGGACACTTCTCTCGAAGTTCATTCATTGTCACCAATAGGCGATCCAAAGAGGCTAGTTTTTTCTCCATTTTCCTAAATCTTTATATGTATCGGCACCGAATTTGTAGCTCCGTCCAACAGGTAGGGCTGGAAACTAAGTTATTCAATACTTTCTTTTCTTGGATATGCTTACACACATCTTTCTGTTTATTTTCTGTTTGCACAACGCCCCAGCTCTACCTTTTTTTTTCGAAAACTATCAATGTTTCTTGAAAGTAAAGTATCGAGCAGCAAGGTAACTATACAAAGCTGTCACCACCGACGACGCAGCCTTCGCAGGCGAGGGCCATACCCCCACCACCTCTACCAATAGCTTCAACACCACATAGCTGATTAGTAGCGACCCCACAATCGAGAGGGCATACTTCACAACCTGCACACGCGCGCGCTGCTCCGTAGCCTCGAAGGCGACATGCCTGTTCAACCAAAACCCCGTAAAGAAGGTAATGGGGAAGAGGATTATCATCGCCAACACATGGGGCGAGATCACCATAAATCCAAAGTCGTAGAAGCGGTGCCCCACGACATAGTTGTAGAGCAAGAAGTAGAGTAGCGTATCCAATATGAAGTAGTTACCCACGCCACACGCCAAATATTTGAAGGTGTGAGGGGGGATATATCTTCTCACCGCCTCGATGTAGAAGAGATCTATAAAACGCGATATTAACCTCGCAAAAAAGCTATTCACTCCCCACGTACATCCTCTATTTGCGCCACTCATACCCCCTTAATTTTCATCCGCAAAGCTACGACGCTTACTAATCCACATATCGGGGAAGATCGCACGGTTGCGCTCTATAAAGGCTTTACACACCTCTATATCGTCGCTCTCAATGAGGTTGACCATATACTTTGCTCCAAATGGACGGACAGTAATCTGAGTACCTTCACCCCCCATTTTATGTGCCTCTTGCCCTGCTCTGGTTGCATTGTCGAGTGTCGAAAAGACTCCATATACAACCCTATAGCGCCCATTTTTATCAACTTTCCATGTTGGTGCTTTGGGGCCCAAGGTAGCAAATATCTCTCCTTGTTGTTCGGTCGATACCGATGGGTCTACTTCGGCAGGTTGAGTCGATTGGTCTCCAACTGGCAACTCCTCCGCCTCCGCAACTTCAGCCCTCTGAGGTGCTACCATCTCTGCTGTTTGCACCTGAGGCTTACGATCCTTAGACGACAAGTACCACTGCGTAGCGTAGTTAGCCACCAATCCTACAAAAACACAACAGACAATTGAGACTGCGATCCATATCCACCGCCCCGTACGTTTTATAAGTTTCATTTTTTTATATTCTTCGGGATTAATCATTACGTCCAACTGCTGATCGATTGTGAAACTAGAGTTCTTTATGACTCCAACCCCAGCGATTTCTGCCCCCGTGGGAGTCAGAACGCGATCCAACCAACGGCTATAGATGTCGGCGGCAGCAGCTTGACCACAGCTCCCCACACGCATCAAAACATTTATCATAGATTCTCCGCGCGCCCCAGCATCAAATTTGACAACACTGCGCGGAGGGGTCAAAACCCCACTCGTTGAGTTTAGTTGCGATGGCAACATATCCACATACAGAGAGCCTATCGAAGGTAGAAAGACCACCTGATTTTTGACTAGCTCATTGGCCACCACACGACCAATCTGCTCCACCATACTCTTTGTCTGCTCCATAATATCTTTTATTTTTTTACATTACTCAAATCCAAAGGTCTGTCGGTTGTGTAGGCTCTATACAACACATAGAAGCCCAAGATCACAAACGGTATACTAAGCCATTGGCCCATATCTAGAATCATCCCCTCCTCGAAATCGACTTGCGTGGTTTTGATAAACTCCAATCCAAAGCGAGTGAGAAAAGTACCCAACAACCCCACTCCAAAGAGCGCTCCGGGACGTTTGAGCCCAGCATCGTAGCGGTAATACATCACCACCAAAATCACAAAGGTCACCACATAACACAACGCTTCGTAGAGCTGCGTGGGGTGACACGCCGCAGGGGCATACTCTGTGACCCACGTACGCGAACGCAGGAACTTAAATCCCCAAGGCATAGTCGTTGCCTCACCAAAGATCTCCGAATTGAAGAGGTTACCAAACCTCACCGCTGCACCACCGATCCCCACAGGTATCATAATGCGGTCTAAGCTCCATATGTATGGCAACTTCCACCTGCGCGAAAACAACCACAGACCAACGAGCAGACCCAAAGCGGCTCCATGGCTCGCCATGCCTCCATTACGCACCTCGGTGAAGATCTTCCACGGTGCCATGAGATATACCTCAGGCTCGTAGAATATACAGTGCCCTATGCGTGCGCCCAACATTGTGGCCAAAGTTCCATATACGAATATAGACTCCGAGATCTCCTTTTTGAGCCCCTCGCGGCTACAGAAATTATCGAAGAACTTGGCCCCAATAAAGATCGCCAAGGCCCACATCACGCCATAGTATCTGATCTCGAGCCCACCCAAGGTGAGTAACACAGGGTCGAAATCCCACTCGACAATTAGAGATGTTAACATAATCCGTAAGATTTACTTATTTAGATATCCCTCCATCAATCGAGCGATATATTTACCAATGATGTCGAACTCCAAGTTCACCTCCGTACCTACCTCAAAGGCGTGGAAGTTGGTGTGTTCGTATGTGTATGGGATGATAGAGACCCTAAAACTCTTGGGCTTCGAATCGCACACCGTGAGGCTCACCCCATTAACGGTAATAGAGCCCTTCTCCACAGTACAATTTCCTGCGGTGAGAGGCTCATATTCGAAGGTGTAGTTCCAACTACCCTCCGCATCTTCTATCTTTACACATGTAGCACGTTGATCTACGTGGCCTTGGACAATATGGCCATCGAGGAGTGCATCGGGGCGCATTGCACGCTCCAAATTAACTTCGTCACCCACCTCCAAGACTCCGAGGTTACTCTTCTCCAAAGTCTCCTTCATAGCTGTCACAGTATAGGTGTTGCCCACGATCTTTACGACCGTGAGGCAGACACCATTGTGAGCTATACTTTGATCTATCTTGAGCTCCGACGCAAAATCGGACTCCAAGGTGAAGTGTTTGTTTTGTTGTTCTGTTGTGATCTCCACAACGCGAGCTAAGCTCTCTACGATTCCCGAAAACATATAATTTAAAAGTTCTTTTATATGTGTCGAGAATCTGTTAGAGCCTCAACACATTTAGTTAATCATTATCTTTGCCGTGACCTTATATACCATCTCGACTTCGTCGCGACCCACATATATGTCGTTAAACTTATTGCTATCTGCCGATACCAATCTAAGCGTATCGCCATAGTTCATCCCCTCTGCGAGATTATGGTCAAAGCATACGATACGCAAAGTTACAACATTTTTAGTTAAGATCACATACTCTCCACCGGGAATAATCGTTTCGGGCAAAATCTTTTTTAGTAGCACGATGGTGTTGGATGGGATAATGTCGCCCATAGCACGCCCCGAATAGAGCATAGCGACATCTCCGCCCACGTGAATAGGCATAGCCATGATCGACATAGGGTCCAACTCGTCGATATTGCGGATATGGTTCTCTACATCTAGGTTGTAGAATGGAATACCGTCGCCAGCGATCTTTGGCTCGGCAAACATCTGCCCCTCGCCTGTTAGCAACCATAGAAGGTTGATTTCGGGAAACGACTTAACGATCATATCGGCTAGGTTGCGCGATATTCCGTTGTTTCCTCTTTTGATTTGATAGAGGTTCTCACCTCTCAACAGTCCAATATGGCGTGCAAAATAGTTCGTAGACATGTTAGCCCACTTAATCACACTCTCCAATCTCTCCCAATTTGTTAACTTTTGCATTGTCATTTTTTGTTTGTCTTCAATATTTTTTGCACCTTTGCATTTCGATATTTGGTCTCGTAGTTCAATGGATAGAATATAAGATTCCGGTTCTTACGATGAAGGTTCGATTCCTTCCGAGATCACTCCCTCAGGATTTCCCCTCCCTCAAACAAAGGTTTGGCTCCACTCTCTCAAGATCATACCCTCAAAAAAGATTGGTTTCACTCACACAAGATCACCCTCACAAAGACTGGTTTCACTCACACAAGATCGCTCACACAAGATTGGTTCCCACCTCACCTAAGATAACCCTAACTCAACTCGCACTTTTAGGCCCAGTTCGTGCACAATAGAGTCTTTTATATTCGTATATCTATCCACTACAATATCCAAATTCGGTGCAAAGATAGTACAAAAACGTAACAAATGAAATAATATTACTCTTTTTGTTATAAAAATAACAATATTATTTAAATTTTTGGTTTCTATTCGCGTAAAAAGGTAATTATTATGGGATTGTGGTCAGAATTTTCGAACTTTAAATCCAAGGTCTCACATCTAATAATCCTACAATTTGAACTCAATATCGTAAAATCAACTATTGTTGTAACACTTTCGCCCTCCTCGTAGGGTGAATCCAAATAACGCACACTCTCCACTGTTGGTGTAAAATGCACACTAACCCCTTGCGGAAGCTCATCTATATCTAAAGGGTGGGGCGAAAAGTATCTGTTCTCCATCGCCTCGCGCGAAGGGGTGTACCCCGGAGGGGTGCTATTCCAATCCCCTGCCACCACAAAGCTCCCCTGCGACTCAACGATTTCACCCATAAAAGCCACCTCCCTAAGGCGCATATCGCCACTATCGAAGGCTGTATTGTGGGTGTTGTTGACCCAGAAATTCCCATTGGGGGTGGCCACAGCGGCCGACAGCATGCACCTTTTGAGGTCGAACAGCCGATTGGGAAGCCCCACGATAGTGGGATATTGCCACCTCACCGACTCCGCCAATGGGTAGCGCGAGAGGGTGACCACCCCCGAACGAACGCCCCCCATAGGATCGCACAAAGGGATCGGTACAAAAACCGAATTGTAGTTATAAGCCTTGGCCGAGTAGTTATAATCGAGGGCTTCGGTAATCACCTCATATTGATCCACATAGTAGCTACGCTTGGAGTCGAAATCAACCTCTTGAAGGAGGATAAAATCAGCATACGAGAGGTCGCTCAGCTGGGCGATGATAGCCCTTAGGTTCTCCGCCCCCTCCTCTCGAGGGCCACGCGTACGCTCGCCTCCATCATAGAAAAAGTCCATCCCCTCGCCCAGACCTGCATAGCCGATATTCCACGACACAAGGGTCAATGTATCGGGCAGATCAACAATCTCCACCGCGTACACTTCGCGCTCCACATCTTGGGGTCTCCACTCGCTCAGCAGCAGAAAAGCGACAAGGAGGAGCGGCAATATAGTCACCGAAATTATAATTTTTATTGCTCTCATTTGGCGAAGATACATCTTATTTGGGAGACTATAAAGATATATAGCACGAATTTTGCCCCTCTCCCCCAAAAAACAATCAACTCTATGCAGCCAAAAAAGTATACCCCCCACCTCGCCCTGCTCGGGACTAACCTAGCGTGGGCCTTCGCCTACCCGATGTATCATATGGTACTCCCCAACCACATCACCCCACTCGCGATCCTCACCGCCACGCTCATAATCTCGGCCCTCTTTTCGCTCGTGCCCCTACTTTGGGAGCCATACGAGAGGGTTGCGAGACGCGATGTTCTGCCTCTGATCGGGGCAGCGTTACTGGTGGCTGTGCTGCGCAAGGGGCTGCTCATATTTGCCCTCTCGATGACCACCCCCATAGACGGTTCGATAATATCGACCCTGACCCCAATAATAGTTCTGCTGATCTCCATAATAGTGGGGATCGAAAAGTTTAATCTAAACAAGCTCACAGGTCTGCTTCTGGGTCTGGGAGGTGCTGTGGGGGTGATCCTCACAAGCTCAGGAGGAAGCGATAGTGGAGCCATCCACCTCAAAACAGAGATGGTGGGAAATATTATGGTCCTTGGGTGCGCCATGATTTCGGCTATATATATTGTATGGTTCAAAGAGCTCCTCAAACGCTACTCCCCCACCACCGTCATGAGGTGGGTATTTTGCACCGCAGCGATAGCCGTAACCCCCTTTGGTCTCAAACCCCTGCTCGAGACCAACTTCGCAGCCATGCCCACACACATTCTCTTGGCAACAATCTACGTGATGGTCATGCCCACCTACATCCCTAACCTGCTCCAAAACTACGCACTTCAATATGTGCAGCCCACAGTGAGTAGCACTTTCGCGTATATCCAACCCATCGTCGCTGGAGCGGTCTCCATGGCCCTACACCTCGACACCCCCAAATGGGAGTCCGTCCTCTTTGCGGGGGTGATCTTCGCTGGCGTGGCTATCGTAATTAGTTCCTACAAACGCTCTGTGGTTTAGGTCAGGGGCTTTTAGGAGGCCTTTGGTCAGAGGCTAGACCGCCTCACGCCGGCGGGCGCACAGCAAGCTGTGATTTGTGTTTATTGCGCTTTGTGTTGTGGCCGCGAATTTATGTTCACCTTCAGTGAACGTTTAAATATTTAATGGTGGACCCAGATCTCGAAAGTAAACTTTCGGCTCCGTGCCCACCATTAAACATTTATTCCCCCATTGGGGGTAATCAAATTCGCGGCCCCATCACTCAAAGCGAGGCATTTACATGCGAATCAAGGGAGCAAAACGAAGTTTTTGCGACTAAGCCCACTCCCTAAGGGAGGGGGTTTGGGGGTGGGGTCAAATATAAAAAATAAAAAGAATGATTAATCGTGCTACTCGGTTGGGTGGGGTGTTGCGCGAGGGTACTCCCCCAACGGGGGAGGATAATTAAAAAGAGGCATCAAGAACTGAAAGTTTACTTTCGACGTTCTTGATACCTCTTTTTAATTATATACTTTACGCTGTGCGTAAATTCCTCGCAGCCTCGCACAACACCCCACCCAACCACAGGGATAGATAGATGTCGTACGCTGTTAAGGTAACCCTTGGGCCTAAAATTAAGCCTTGAAACCTTTACCGATACCGATGAAATCCTCAGCTACCAAAGCAGCACCACCGATAAGACCACCATCAACGTTAGCCTTAGCGAAGATCTCCTCAGCGTTAGATGGCTTACAAGATCCACCATAAAGGATAGCTGTGTTCTGGGCCGCAGCGCCGAACTTAGAAGCCAACACCTCGCGGATGTAAGCGTGGATCTCCTCAGCTTGGTCAGCCGAAGCTGTAAGACCTGTACCGATAGCCCATACTGGCTCGTAAGCGATAACAAGCGATGCGAATTGCTCCTCAGTAAGGTTGAATACTACCTCCTCGATTTGTGCCTTAACCACGTCGAAATAAGTTCCGTTCTCTCTCTCCTCTTTAACCTCACCTACGCAGTAAACAGGTACAAGACCGTTAGCGTAAACTTGAGTCATCTTTGCGTTCAAAGTAGCAGAGGTCTCACCGTAGTACTCGCGGCGCTCTGAGTGGCCTAGGATAACATACTCTACACCCATTGAAGCCAACATTGTAGCTGACACCTCGCCAGTGTAAGCGCCCTTAACCTCAGCAGCACAGTTTTGTGCACCTACAGCTACGCGGCTACCCTTAAGAGTCTCGATAACACCTGCAAGGTGAGTGAATGGAGGACATACGATAAAGCTAACGCACTCACATACCTCGCCTGCCTTTGCTGCTACGCCTTTAGCTAGCTCTACACCCTCAGCTGGAGTGGTGTTCATCTTCCAGTTTCCTGCAACGATTTTTTTTCTCATTTTTGTAATTGTATTATTGTGTTAAAAATATTATGACTAAATATTGATGTAGGGGTTTCTTCCACCCACATCGCCACAAAGTTAAAAATTATTTTTTAAATAATCTCTCTATTTCCTTGCAAAATGGCTTCAATCTAAATATACAGTAGAGAAAATAGCTAATCACGTCATTGCGGACCCCGATCCGCAATCCCTAGCGAGACATGTGAATACTAACGTGAGTTTTGGATAAGGGAACCTTATTCAAAACACCTCTAAAATAAGTCTCCCCCAACTGCTGACAAACCGAGCGCAATTGAACTTGTTCAAATTGCCGAGGTGCGAAGAGCAGTCTCGAACGGTTTGGGGGAGATT
>JBCQUO010000032.1:0-24925 GCA_047173955.1 Rikenellaceae bacterium | reverse complement strand
GGCTTTCTTGTGGGTATATATCTGTGAATATATCAGAAAGAATATCCGACCTCAGGAATATACTGAAATCGGATATTGTGGTTCTTAAGGGTCGACTATGTAGAGTTGGTTGGAGAACCAGCACTTTATCGCCTCCCTGCCCATGGGTTTAACCACGCTGTTGTAGTAATCTTGGTTGGGCTGGGGGAGTTCGATGGATGCCCATCTCTCGAATGACTCCAAATTGTCGTAGATACTAAAAACGATCAGCACGGGGGCATCTTCGATCTTCTGTTTGTTGAAGAATGAGTTCTCGGCCAGATCTGCTTTGACTTTTGTGTCGGTGATGATTGTGAACTTCCATGGCTGCGAATTTATGGACGATGGGCTGAGCCTTAGAATCTCGGCTATCTCGTCGATGGTTATAGGGTCGACCTCTAGGGCTGGATCATAGAGCTTTGTGGCGTATCGCAACTTAAGTGCTTCGATAAATTTCATGGTTTTGAAAGTGTTTATATTTGTTATTTTTTCTTCTCAATTATTAGCTAATATCGTGCGAGTTTAAATATTATATATGATATGTATTCAATAATTGCGCCATGGTTTAAATGTTGTAAAAAAAGGAGATTAGTTTTATATTTAGTGGATAATAAGTGTATATTTTGGCCTAATATGTAAATATTATACTGTAAATTGCAAAAAAAGTCCTAAATGTTTTGTTTTTAAATACTTTTTCCCTACCTTTCTCAAACATTAATACATTAATATTTATTTTTTATGACAGGTACAGTAAAATGGTTCGATGGCAAAAAAGGCTACGGGTTCATTGCTTGTGAGAACGGAAAAGAGTATTTCGTACACTTTTCAGGTATTCTGACAGAGGGTTTCAAATCATTGACAGAGAAACAAGAGGTTGAGTTTGAACTCGCTAATGGTAACAAAGGCGAGCAAGCGATCAATGTTAAGGTAATAGGATAATCTTTTTACAAACATAGATCAGGGTGCAGTTGAGTGACAATGTTCTGTGCGGGGTGGATGAATAAGTTGGCGAGTAAGCTGATTGACGGTGTTGGCGGATAAGCTGATTGACAATATTAGCAGGAAAGTCAATTCATGAGGATTCAACCCCATGAGACCATTGTTTTGCAAACCTAAGTAATGAGAGTGACTAAATCGAAGTCGCACTCTGAGGATGACAGTTTTGTCATCCTCTTTTTTTGCGTCTAACTTCGTGGTGGTAAATGTTGTAAAAACAAAGAAAAAATCATACCTTTGTTTTTACTAACCTAGAAAAACTTATAGTATGATTAAATCATTTGTTGGCGCTTGTGTTGTCACCCTTTTGACCACGAGCGTAGCAGCTCAAAGCAATATCTATCACGATGGGTGGATAGATTTCAACAAAAATGGGGTGAAGGATATCTACGAAGATTCGACCCAACCAGTCGATAAACGTGTGGAGGACCTTATCAGCCAGATGACCGTTGAGGAGAAGGCCTCTCAGTGTGCTACCCTCTATGGCTACAAACGTGTGCTCGAAGATGAACTTCCTACCCCCGGGTGGGACAACGAGGTGTGGAAACATGGAATTGCCAATATCGACGAGCACCTTAACGGTCTGCGCGAAACGGAGCATGACTTCCCCTATCGTAAACACCCCGAAGCGATCAATATTGTCCAGAGATGGTTTGTCGAGAATACACGTTTGGGTATACCTGTGGATTTCACAAACGAGGGTGTGCATGGTTTGAACCACACCAAAGCGACATCGCTGCCAGCCCCTATCGCTATGGGTGCTACTTGGAACAAAGACCTTGTTCACCGCGCAGGTGAGATCGTCGGACGCGAGGCTAAGGTGTTGGGATACACCAATATATATGCTCCGATCTTGGATTTGGCTCGTGATCCACGTTGGGGACGAGTTTTGGAGTGCTACGGCGAGGATCCATTCTTGGTCGGAGAGTTGGGTGTCGAGATGGCCAACGGTCTCCAAGAGCAGGGTGTGGCTGCGACATTGAAGCACTTCGCTGTATATAGTGTCCCTAAGGGTGGGCGCGATGGAGCGGTTCGTACCAATCCACATGTGTCGCCTCGCGAGATGCACGAGATGCACCTCTACCCATTCAAAAAGGTTATCGCAGAGGCTAAGCCGATGGGAATCATGAGTAGCTACAACGATTGGGATGGAGTCCCTGTGACAGCGAGCTACTACTTCCTTACCGAGCTCCTCAGAAATGAGTTTGGATTTAATGGATATGTCGTGTCGGATAGTGACGCTGTGGAGTATGTATACACCAAGCACCGCGTGGCCGACACCTACAAAGAGGCTGTGCGTCAAGTAGCTGAGGCTGGAATGAATGTCCGCACGACATTTACCCCTCCATCAGACTATATTGATCCTTTGATTGAGCTAGCCAACGAGGGCTCTTTGTCGGAGGCGACTCTGAACCGCAATGTGGCTGATGTGTTGAAGGTTAAGTTCCGTTTGGGACTCTTCGATGCTCCATATACGGAGGATCCGAAGTTGGCCGACAAAGTTGTTGCCTCTAAAGATACCGAGGATTTTGCGAAGCAGATCGCACGCGAGTCAATTGTATTGCTCAAAAACGAGAATAACACCCTTCCATTGGATATCACGAAGTTCAAAAATATATTGGTCACAGGACCTATGGCGGTCAACGAGAGTGTCTACACGAGCCGTTACGGACCGCAGGAGTTGGAGATCGTAAATATGTATGAGTCGATCAAGAAGTATGTCGGCAAGAGGGCAAATGTCACCTTTGAGTTGGGTTGCGAGGTTGTCGATCCCGGCTTCCCCGTGAGCGAAGATTTCCCAACTGTATATACCGATCAAGAGCGAGCAGATATAGCAAAGGCGGTGGCTGCGGCCGAGAAGTCGGATGTGATAATTGCTGTTGTGGGTGAGGATGAACTCCGCTGCGGAGAGTGTAAAACACGTACATCTTTGAACCTCCCGGGCAAGCAGCGCGACCTTTTGATCGAACTTAAGAAGTGTGGTAAGCCTATCATCATGGTGCTAATCAGCGGTCGTCCACTTACAATCAATTGGGAGAATCAAAACCTAGAAGGAATCATGGCTACATGGTTCCCAAGTGTCAAGGCGGGTCAAGCCGTGGCGGAGACTATCTTTGGCGAGAATAACCCAAGCGGAAAGTTGCCTGTGACATTCCCAAAGAGTGTGGGTCAGGTGGAGTGGAACTTCCCATACAAACCGGGCTCTCAGGATTATCAAGGCTATGCAGGTCCCAATGGCGTGGGTTACACCGAAGCGGTGGGTTGCTTGTATCCATTTGGTTATGGTCTGAGCTACACGGAGTTTGAGTATTCGAACTTAAATGTGGTGTCGAAAACAGGCAAGACCCAAGGTAGGATAGATGTGACTGTCGATGTTAAGAATGTCGGTAAACGCGCTGGAGACGAGATTGTGCAACTATATGTGCGCGACAAGGTGTCGTCTGTTATCACCTATGACTTTGTGCTTCGAGGTTTCGATCGCGTGAGCCTCAATGCTGGGGAGACCAAAACTCTCTCGTTCACCCTCACCCCCAAAGATCTCGAGATCTTGGATAAGAATATGAATTGGGCTGTTGAGCCGGGAGAGTTCGAGATTATGGTTGGTGCAAATTGCCAAGATATAAAACTCTCTAAGACAATTACATTGGTGCAATAAATGATTAAGTATATGAGACAAATTAAATTTTTCTTGTCGCTGGTGTTAATGATATCTCTAACAACTGCGACCTATAGTAAAGATGTGGATACGGAGTATCACCCCTATCCCAAAATTAGCAAAAAGAGCGGTGTTAAACTACCCATAAGGTCGGTGAAGCCAATTGTGATCTCTACGTTGGATGAGATGCAGGATTATATGAAAAAGGATAATGTGCATGTGATTCTCGAGGCTGGTGAGTATTGGATCACCGCCCAAGAGGTGAGCGCTGGTAAGTACCCTTCGATCACCGAGGTTGTCGAGAATAGACCTTCGAATGCGTTGTTCCTTGTCACGGCCAACGGAAGTACCTATGACTTCGGAGGGGCTGTTATCCAGATTGAGTCCAAAGAGATCTTTAACCTCCCCTACCTCAAAGGTGAGCTTGTGGATCTACATATCTTGGGTAATAATAATGTTATCACTGGGGTTACCTTTGTCGACAATGCCGGCATCCATGACTTTCCGCCCAAGGGGTGCACCAACGTAATGATCGACGGTCGCGAAAATATCGTCGATAACCTCACGCTTCGCTCTGTCGGATCTATGCCCTACGGCTATGGAGATATCTTTGGTAAGGGTGGAGGTGCTCTCATTAAGCTCAAAAAGCATTGTGGAGTGTTGGTCCGCGGCGATGATAACACATTCCAAAATAGTACGGTTTACCACAATGCCTATGGCCACTGCGTCTTTATGCAGGGGGCTGTGCGACCCAATATCATCAATAATCACATCAGCTCGAAGATGATCACCACCGAGGCTATTTTGGCCGAGAAGGGAGACCCCAATTCAAAGGCTAACCAAATAGACTTTATGACAACGTGGGGCTACCAAATGACCAAGAACCTAAACTACACAAAGGCTGTGTGTGAGGCAGGTATTAGGGCATACAACTCTGGAAATACGATGATTGATGGTGTGAGATATAGGCGCAAAGCGGTCGATGGGCCCTACATCGCTGGTAACTATGTGAAGGACACGCGTGTGGGTGTGACCTTGACGCACTCCAATAATGTCACACGTCGCACCCTTGTCGAGGATTGCATAACGCTCGGCACGGAGCGTGGATATGCTGTCAACGACTATGCGATTGTGCGTAACTGTGCTTCGGATGCTAAGTATGGCCCAGCCTTTGGTGTTGATTACCCATCGGGAAAGGGAAATATCATAGATATTAAAATCGTCGACGAGAAGAGTAGTGACTATATCGTCTCTCCATACGATGGTAAGAGCTATAGAACAGGTAATGGAGAGGCACATGTCGCTTATATCCAAGGAAGTGGACACCGCATTAAGTTCCGCGAAGGACGCATAAAAGACATATACAAGCAGATCCATACAACCTGCGCAGATAGAAAAATCTCTTTTAGTGCGTTCGATTTAGGTGGCCATATCCGCATAATAAGCAATATCTGGAAGCCAACTAAGGATGGCCAAAATGCTCCCGAGACACTTAATAATGACAATAAATCGCGTCTTGTTGACTCCTATATCGCCAATGAAACATCTATTCCTATCCGCGTCGATGCAAACTCAGAAGGTAACCATATATGGTCCGTGGGTCAAGTCTATGAGGAGAAAAAAGGTACGAATGAGGTTGTTCAAGGTGAAGATTGGAAAATCAATAAAGTCTTTGATCTAGAGTAAAATAAAACGGCTGCCCATTAATGATCAATGATCAATGGTTAATGATCAATGGTCAATGGTTAATGGTTAATGATCAATGATTAATGCCGATAATGGTCAATAGCAACATAACATACGTCATTGCGGCCTCCGAGCCGCAATCTCTGCCTCGGTCGCACAATGTATCGCTAGGGATTGCGGCTCGGAGGCCGCAATGACGAAAAATAGTTAGGAGTGGTGAATGGATTAGATCAAACGGAGTGTGAACCTTCGCATGAAGCCACCTCGCTTTGGGTGGGGCCGCGACTTTAGGTCCCCCCAACGGGGGATAATATAAAATGAGTTCCTCGAACCGAAAGTTTACTTTCAAGGTTCGAGGAACTCATTTTATATTAAACGTTCACTGAAGGTGAACCCAAAGTCGCGGCCGCAGCACACAAAGCGCAAGGATAACAAATCACAGCTTGCTGTGCGCCCGCCGGCGTGAGGCAGCCCAGCCTCTGACCAAGGCCTCTTAAAACAGCCTCTGACTAAATTTACAACTTAAGCTCTAGATCTTTGCCATTGAAGGTGACCTCGTAGCTTTTGTCGGTGCCCATAACGTCGATGGTGAATGTCATTGGGTTGGCTTCGAAGTCTATATATTTGCCATCGCCTTTTTCGATCTCTAGCTTATTTTTTGAGTTGTTGAAGGTGAATTCCACCTCCGAGAATATACCTTTTTCGTAGTCGTAGCTATTGTTATCATCGAAGTACAATGTATACTCAGCATCCTTTCCGGGGTAGATCCTTATGTGCGTAGGCTCGGTCGTTGGTTGGGTCGCATATTGGATCTTGGGGCCAAAGGGGATGATCGAACCAGCTTTAACAAATAGAGGGATCTGGTCGAAAGGAGTATCGACGGTGACGTGTTGTCCGCCCTTGAACTTCTCGTTTGTCCAGAAGTCATACCACTCACCCTTGGGCAAGTATACCTCTTTTTGGCGTTGCTCATACTCCGTAACAAAGGCGGCCATGATACTCTCACCAAAGAACAGCTGATCGTCTATCGACCATGTGTTTTTATCTTCGGGGTAGTAGTATGCCAGTGGGCTCATCATCACATGTCCGTCGTTTGTGATCTTCCACGCCTCGGAGTAGATGTATGGCATGAGCTGGTAGCGTAGGTCGATGAACTTTCGGGCCATAGCCTCGAACTCAGCTCCATATCTCCAAATCTCGGTCTCCGACACATATCCATGGATGCGGAAGATTGGGCTGAAAGCTCCGAATTGAAACCAACGAGTAAGAAGCTCAATGTACTCAGGATTTGTGTATTGGCTATCGTACCTTGGGTTGATAGATTTGGAGTCTCTAAAGAATCCACCGATGTCGTGTGACCAGTAGGGTAGTCCCGACATTGTGAAGTTGAGACCAGCCGAGATCTGCTCGCTGAACTGTTTCCATGTAGCTTGAACATCTCCCGACCATGTGATCGCTCCGTAGCGCTGCTGTCCCGAGAACGATGAGCGCGAAAGGTTCACAACGCGCTCGCGAGGGAACTCCGCACGTCGACCCTCATACATTGTCTTTGTGACAACGAGTGAGTATGAGTTAGCCAGATACTTAAACTCGCCCATCCCTGTTTGATAGTCGTCGCTAGGCTTTTGCTCTGGCTCTGTACCATCCAACCATATAGAGTTAACCCCGAAGTGGAACATGCTATCGCTAAGCATTTTGTAGTATCCATCTGCCGTTGATTTGGTCCAAAAATCAAGATATTGAGTCTTGCCTAGTTTGGTCTCCACGAGGTCGTACGTGCTCAACATCGGGTCGTTTGTCACCGAAGGCCAAACGGACACCATGATATTTAGGTCGAGGTCATGCACCTCTTTGACCATCGCTTCTGGATCGGGATATTTCTGACGATCCCACTCTGGACCCTTGGTCCCTTTGGGCCAATAGAACCAATCTTGTACAATCACATCAAAGGGAATCTCGCGTTTGCGCATCTCATTGGCATTCTCGAGCAACTCCTCTTGGTCGTGGTAGCGCTCGCGACATTGCCAAAAACCGTATGACTTTTTGCTGAGCAGAGGTGCTTGGCCTGTGAGTTTGTGGTTGAGCTCTATGACCTCGGCAGGTGAGTCACCAGCCAATAAGAAGTAGTCGATAGATGTTGCAGCGTGGCTGCTAAATATCGTTTGGTCGTAGTCGGGTTTATTGTACAACAATCGCCCGGGGATCCTCGCGCCCGAGTTTTGGAACACAACCTTGTACTCTCGTCCAGCCTCTAGGTGCTTGGTTCCCGAGAAACACATCGGCACCCAGATGGTAGCGTAGTCCACCACCACATCGTCGTCGAAGGTAACCTTGATCTGTCCGCGCATCTTGCCGCTCTTGTCGCTGTCGACATAAAATGTGTAGAGTCCCGTTTGGTCGGGGGTGAAGGTTGTCTCGCGGATATTGGCCTCCTTGTCGATCTTCGCTTTTGAGGTTACGACATTCTCTACGTCTATATTCGTAGCGTCGTAGTCGAGCTGTTTGGCGATCTCGGCATCGGCCTCAGCAAACGAGATCTCATGCTCAGCTGGGTTGAAATCGGTCACCGAGTAGTTATTCCACAAAATTCCGTAGTTGTTGGTCGAGACAATAAATGGCACCACCACCTCTTGGTTGTATTGGCGAAGTGTCATCGGGACACCTCTCCAGTTGAATATTCCACTTTGGAACTGCCCCAAGCCATATATCGCTTCGTCGCCTGCGGTGAAGGATTGCGACGCTGCATTCTCCTCCGACTCGGGCGTTATGAATGTGCGATAGTTGGTCTCGCCAACCAATTTTTTGCCCCTCTTATTGAAGTATTCGATCGTGCCATCAGCATTAATAATCACCTTTATCTCGTCGGTTTTGATCGTCAATTTGTTCTTGGTCTGCTTGAGGCTCCACTCCACATTTTGAGGTTTAAGGACCGTCACCAAGTCGGGTACGCTGTAGCTCTGCTCCTCGATGGGGCTCTTTTCGACGCGGATGATCTCTTCGTCGATCACCGTTAGGCGGATCTTTAGATCGTCGTGCGTGATCTCCACAGAGTTTTGGCTCTGCACAACTGGGTATTCAAACTCCGATTGACACCCTACACTGAGCGCCGCCAAAAGGGCAAGACCCATTAGTCGATTTAGGTTTAGTTTTTTCATAGATTATATAGGTATAGATTAGTTTGTATTTTACGTAGGTTCGTTAAATCCATGTCGTCATTGCGGACTCCGATCCGCAATGACGAGGCTTGGTATAGATTAGTTTATTTTAGGGCCGAAATATTATCTGCATTGTGTGGATCTTTTTTGTTGTCATACATCCCCTCTATTCGGTCGGCATATCTCTCCTCGACCTTGTTGCGGACAATCTTCATCGTGCTATTGACCATCTTGTTCTGCTCCGTGAATGGCTCATCGAGGAGCGCAAAGCTCGCTGGGAGCCACCTCTCGGGGAAGGTGCCTGCGTAAATCCCCCCTTTGCGGTATTGGTTGATTGACTCCACCACAAGCTCTATAGCCTCGCTTTGAGCCTCGGCGGTTCCCCACTCGGCCGACACCCCCTGCTTCAAAGAGTCTATGTTGGGGACAATGAGTGCTGTGGTGTAGGGGGACTGGTTGTTGTGAAGGACGATCTGGTCGATATAGGGCGAGCTACCCACCAACGCCTCCTCGATACCCTCGGGGCTATACTTCTCTCCATCGCTACCAATAAGCAGACTCTTGAAGCGCCCGAGGACCACCAAAAAGTCATCCTCGTCCATATAACCCATATCGCCCGTATATAGCCATCCATCCTTGATGGTCTCGGCCGTAGAGGTTTCGTTCTTCCAATATCCAGCCATCACATTCTTTCCGCGGATTACGATCTCTCCCTTTTGCCCCTTGGGGAGCTCCTTGCCATCGTTGTCGGTGATTTTGATTTCGAGGGGTTTGACCAAAACTCCCGAGGTGCCGAATTTATGTTTGCTCAGCGCATTGGACGAGATCACAGGTGTTGCCTCCGAGAGGCCGTAACCTTGGAACATAGGCATGCCGATGGCGTAGTAAAAGTCCTGAATGTCGGTGCTCAAAAGTGCTCCTCCACCCACAAACATCTCTATCTCGCCACCCATGCCTGCTCTAACTTTCTTGAAAAGGATCTTGTCGAAGAGCGCTACCAGAGGCTTAAGGACCACGACCCAGCCGCGGCCACGGCTCCAACCATCGCGGTTGTAGAGCATAGCTGTTTTGAGGGCTGTATTAAACAACCACTCCGTGAATTTGCCCTTGCTTTTGATCGAACTCTCGATCGACTTCTTGAATGTCTTGGCCAACGCAGGGACCGAAAGTATAAGGTTGGGCTTGATCTCGTTGATGTTCACTGGGATATTTTTGAGCGTCTCCATCGGGGTGCGTCCCAACTGCACGGTCGCCACCGAAGCCCCTTGGTTGAGGAAGATATAGAACCCTACGACATGGGCAAAACAGTGGTCCAGAGGGAGGATGATTAGGGTTTTGTAGCTCTGCGGAACATCCATCAAGGTGAGTGCCTGCTCGACATTGGCGGTGTAGTTGCGGTGTGTGAGCATAATTCCTTTGGGGTCGGCCGTGGTGCCCGACGTATATGTGATCGTGGCGATGTCGTCGTTTTGTATCGTCTGCGAGATCTTCAAAAATTCGGCTCTATGTTGGGCAACGTGTTTATCTCCCAACTCACACACCTCTTGCATTGAGATCTCGCGATCCTCGAATTCCGCCAATGAGTCAAATACGATAATCTGCTTTATGTCGGGGAGTTGATCTTTGATGGCTCTGATCTTGGGTAGTTGCGTGGCAGAGACCATGATATATTGGGAGTCGGAGTGAATAATGCGAAACAGAAGGTCGCTACTTTGGTCGAGCTTGACCGAGAGAGGGACATTAACGGCCCCTGCATAAAAGAGAGCTAGCTCTCCGACGATCCAAGCATTTCGCCCCTCCGAGAGCATAGATATATTCTCCCCCTTTGTGACCCCCAAAGCGACAAGTCCAGCTCCAAAGCGGTAGACATCTTCGCGGACCTGCGCATATGATCTCTCGTGCCACTGCTCCCCGATCTTCTCTTTGAGGAATATATTATCTGCATACTTAGCGGTCGCTCTTTCGAAAAGGTCTATAAGTGTATTTTTCATTTTGTAGTGCGGTTTTGGTTCTATTAACTCACGAAGATAGTAAAAAGTTTGTAGTTAGAGGATTAAATTTAAGAAACTTTTTGTTTGAAGTGCAGTTTTTTACTAACTTTGCACCCGCAAAGCGCATCAAAGTAGTGCGAGGGATTGGAGATGAGTGATTGGTATGTGTGGAGAGAAGGTTTATGGGCCCGAAAAAATATATTTTTTTGTGGCTTTCCGACTATATATCTGTGTGATTATTACACAGATTCATCATCCACAGATGATGATTTGATACAAATTATATGAAAACTTGCAGAGAGGAGAGCCCTCTTTGCAAGTTTTTTGTATCTGTACCCTTCGGAAAGTTATTTATTATTAAAAAATTTATGTTTTATGAAGGCAAGGTTATTTTTACTGTTAGTTGTGGTGTTTGCCACTCTATCATGTCAAAGAAAGGAGTTGGAGTTGGTTGAGGAGAGCATTCCCGAAACAGATTATTACCAAACAAACTATCCAGACGATGGGGTGGTGCGCGTCACTGTCGCAGGGTCGTCTACCTATCGAACAGTCGACAGCGAGACCATATCGCAAATGGGGATCTATATAAACTATCCCGACCCGAGTGTCGATGACTCATATGGGGGTTACGCTTACCTCCTAAATAACGATGGTGTGTGGGAGAGCTATTCGAGCAGCGACTATACGACCTTCAAAGAGCTCCTGTGGCGCAACGAGAGCGACGAGGCGCAGATCGGAGCTATATCGCTCTACGACAAAGTTCAGCCCTATTGGCTCACAGATGATACCTTTGTGACCAATGTGCACAATGCTCAGTTGACCCTCGAGGGGCTCGAGAAGAGCGATATGCTATTCGGACAGAGAACAGTTGTCCCCTATAGTGACCTCAATCAAAATGGGGAGCTGGAGGTTGATCTTCAACATATGATGGCTAAGTTGGATATAACCCTAAACATCGGAAATCAACATGCTGGTAAAGCTATCACTTCGGTGATTGTGTCGGGTACAGATGGCTACTATACCTTTGTCAAATCAACAGCGTCGGTCGAGGGGACGGAGGTCAACGAGAAGTACAATATCTACTCCTATCAGTCGGAGTTTGTGGCCTCTTCGTCCGAGAGCTCGGGATGGGCTAAGTACGAAGCTATTGTTGTGCCTCAGAGTGTGTCGGCATATGGTTTTTCGGTCAACGTAAAGGTGGCTGGGGTGACCTATTCGTGGTATTCACCACAGTCGATTAGCTTCGCTCAGGGTTCATACAATACCCTCGAATTTAATCTGGATTCATCTTTGACACAGGTGGGTGAGATGGGTAGTTGGAGCTGGAATTAAAAGAGATCGTTGCTAAATTTCATTCGCCTATCAACGATCACAAATTTGGAATAAAACCTATGTTTTGCAATGGTCTCTGTTAAAAATGAATTATCTATTTTAAAAAAGTTTCAAAACGTTGTTTAATCGCCTCTTTTTGCCTACCTTTGTGGGCGTTATGCGCACCTTTGGATGGGGGTGTGGCGAATTTCAAGAAATGACGTTAAAAAAATATGATAAAAAATACTCTTAAGCTCTTAGGTTTGTGTGGTGTCACACTCTTTATGGTCTCGTGTTCGACGACAATTTACCAATCGGTGATCGGGGGAGGCAATAAATCAACTGTGGTCGCCGAAGCAGCGGACGTGGACTCATCACAGAGTCAATACAACTACATAATTGATAGCCTAAAGAGAACGGAGGTGGTGCAATGCGACCTCGAGATTATCCACCGTGAGGATCTACCCGTGGTAGACTCTATCGAGAATCCAAGCCACTATATCCCCGAGTTCACGTCCGACGAGAGCTCGCACTTCACGTTGTCGAGTAGTAGCTATGTGATGAAGGAGGATGTGGTGCTGAAGTATAGCGATATGGCTAAGGAGTTTACCTTCCCCGTAGATACGGGCTATGTGACCTCTCCCTATGGCTGGCGACATGGACGTATGCACGCAGGAGTCGATATCAAAGCACACAAGGGGGACAATATCTACGCTGTTTTCGATGGCGTGGTGCGTATGTCGAAATACTATAGCGCCTTTGGAAATGTTGTGGTTATACGCCACTACAACGGCATGGAGACTGTATATGCCCACGCTTCGAAGCTATTAGTAGCTGTTAACCAAAAGGTTAAGTCGGGAGATCTGATCGCGCTGGCTGGTCGCACGGGTCGCGCCTCGGGAGACCACCTCCACTTCGAGGTGAGGTTTAATGGACAACATGTGAATCCATCTATCCTCTTGGATATCCCCAACCTAAAGTTGCAAGACAAAAACATCTATGTCACCATGCGTGATGGAAAGGTCTTTGCGTCGAACAACGACTCATCGGAGGTGCGAAATGCCGAGATCAAAGAGATTACAAGCGTGAAGTACCACACCGTGAGAAGCGGAGATACACTCTCGCGCATAGCGGCCAACAATGGCACAACTGTAACTAATCTATGTAAATTAAATAAAATATCATCTAAGTCGATCCTCCGTCTGGGGCAGCGAATAAGGGTGAGATAAGTGGGCGAGTAAGTGGGGGAGTAAAAGTCAAATTACTACCTATGTCGAGTTAAAAACATAATAAAAGAAGAATGATAACTGTATCAAATGTAGAGGTTCAATTCGGTAAACGAGTGTTGTTTAAGGATGTGAATCTTAACTTTACGGCTGGCAATTGCTATGGCGTGATTGGAGCTAATGGAGCTGGAAAGTCAACCTTTTTGAAGGTGTTGAGTGGGGATATTGAGTGTAACAAAGGAAATGTATCCTTTGGTGTGGGGGAGCGAATCTCGGTGCTTAGGCAGGACCACAACGCATTTGATGAGTTCTCGGTGCTCGACACAGTGCTTATGGGTCACCAACCTCTGTGGAAAAATATGCAAGAGAAGAATACCCTCTACGCAAAAGAGGATTTCTCGGACGAAGATGGTGTGCGCGCAGGAGAGCTCGAGGAGCAGTTCGCAGAGATGGATGGCTGGAATGCCGAGAGCGATGCAATGCGTCTGTTGAGCGGTCTGGGTATCAAGGAGAGTATGCACTATACGATCATGAGCGAGTTGAGCGGTAAGGACAAAGTGCGTGTGCTGTTGGCCCAAGCACTTTTCGGAAAGCCCGAAAACTTGTTGCTCGATGAGCCTACCAATGACCTCGATGTCAACACTATCGCATGGTTGGAGAACTACTTGGCCAACTGTGACACAACGGTGTTGGTCGTATCACATGACCGTCACTTCTTGGACTCGGTGAGTACACATATCCTCGATATTGATTACAACGAAATAAACCTCTTCTCGGGTAACTATAGCTTCTGGTACCAAGCGAGCCAATTGGCCAAGAGCCAACAGCAACAGCAGTCGAAGAAGGCTGAGGAGAAGAAGAAGGAGTTGCAGGAGTTTATCCAGCGTTTTAGTGCCAATGTGGCTAAATCTAAACAGACAACTTCGCGCAAGAAGATGTTGGAGCGCCTCAATGTCGAGGAGATCAAACCTTCGATGCGCAAATATCCGGGAATCATCTTCCAGATGGAGCGTGAGCCGGGAGATCGTATTGTCTCGGTAGTGGACCTCGCGGCATCGAATAGCGAAGGACCACTCTTCAAGGATGTTAACTTTACGGTCGAGAAGGGAGATAAGGTGATGTTCCTCTCTCGCGAGCCACGTATCGTGACGGCTCTTTTGGATATCTTGTCGGGTGTCGAGAAGCCCGATTCGGGAATCGTGGATTGGGGAATCACAATCAAGAAGGGTTACTTGCCCCTTAACAACGCCTCGTACTTCAACAATAGCCTAACGCTCTTTGATTGGTTGGCTCAATACTCACCCGACACCACGGAGGTCTTTGTGCGTGGATATTTGGGCAAGATGTTGTTCGCAGGCGAAGAGATAGAGAAGAGGGTGAATGTCTTGTCGGGAGGTGAGAAGATGCGTTGTATGATCGCCAAGATGATGATCGACAACCCCAACTGTTTGATCTTGGACTCTCCGACCAACCACCTCGATTTGGAGTCTATCCAAGCCTTCAATAATGGACTTATCAACTACAAGGGAATTGTCCTTATGACCTCGCATGACCATGAGTTTATCAACTCTGTGGCTACTCGTATCATCGAGATTGGCCCCAAGGGAATGATCGACAAGTATGAGACATATGACGACTATTTGGCCAACGAGAATATACGCGCGGCAGTAGAGAAGTTATACTAAGCGACCGTTGCAAGGCGGCGAAATTTTAAAGATACTGTAGGGTTCTGATCGGTCACGTACGCCTGAGTACGCTCCCTCACACTCCCCTACACCATCTTTGAAATTTCATCCACCTATCAACGTTCTTAAGAAGTAGGAGCGAAACTATACTAAGCGACCGTTGCGTTATGTAGCATAGGTTATTTTATCCTAATTTAGAGCGTCATTGCGGACCCCGATCCAATCAAGTGACTCAAACCGCAATGACGATACTGGTTTTAGCATAAATTATTCAAACCTTAAGAAGCATTACAAATATAAGAGAGATAGAGATGTTGACAAATATTAAAAATATAATCTTCGATATCGGAGGAGTTTTGGTCGATCTGGATAAGGATCGTTGTGTTGCAGAGTTTTCGAGGATCGGCTTTCCCCAAGCGGCAGAGCTGATAGATTTTTATCACCCTGCGGAGTTTTTTAATCAACTAGAGAGAGGGGCGATCACGGCCCACGAGTGTTGCGATATAATCCGTCAAATGGCTGGTAACCCATCCATCACCGACGACGATATTCGCGGAGCTTATAGTGCTTTCTTAGGGGGAATACCTCTCGAGAAGTTGAGGCTTATTCGTTCGCTTAGGGAGAGTGGCTACAACATCTATGCGCTGTCCAATATCAACGACCTTGTGATCGGTCGCATATATGAGTTCTTTGAGTCGGATGGACTCACCAAGGAGGATTACTTCGACAAGATGTACCTCTCGTTCGAGATGAAGGCCTTGAAGCCTGATCGTGAGATTTTCGATTCCCTGATTGAGGATAGTGGGGTAGTCCCTTCAGAGACTTTGTTTATAGATGATAGTGAGCACAATGTAAATATGGGCCGCGAAGTTGGCTTCGAAATATACATGCCAGCGGCGCACGAAGATTTCTCGCATCTATTTGATTCGGTCCTTCGCAAATAATTTTTTTCGTTATTTTAGACAAAAAAGTCAGTTTAAAATTTGCAGGTAAAGAAAAATTTCCTACCTTTGCACACGGAAATAGGAACGGGGTGTAGCGCAGTCCGGTTAGCGTATCTGCTTTGGGAGCAGAGGGTCCCAGGTTCGAATCCTGGTACCCCGACCAAGAAAGGGTCGATTCACAATTTTGTGGGTCGACTCTTTTTTAGTTATGAGTTGTTAGTTATTAGCTATAAATTATGTAAACACGTGGCATTTTTGGCATTTTCTCCTCCCCCGAAAGTGCCACGTTCCTAACTCCTAACTCCTAACTCCTAACTCCTAACTCCTAACTCCTAACTCTTAACTCTTAACTCTTAACTCCTAACTCCTAACTCCTAACTCCTAACTCCTAACTCCTAACTCCTAACTCCTAACTTCTAACTCCTAACTCCTAACTCCTAACTCCTAACTCCTAACTAAAAAATCCCTATACTATCAAGGAATATTAGCATCATCATCACAGGGCAGATATATTTGAGCAGGAACACTACGCAGTTCACAACCATCGAACCCAACTCTCCGTGGTTGGTGAGTTGCCCATAGAGCACCTTGCGGTCCATTTGCCAGCCGACATATACGGAGGTGAAGAATCCACCTAGAGGGAGGAGGATATTGGCCGTGAACTGATCGAACACATCGAAGATCCTGAGGTCAAAGATTCTGTATCCAGACCACACGCTAAGCGACAAGGCCGCCGCTGATGCCAACACACCGACGATCAGAGTTGTGGCCACAGCCGCTTTTGGGCGCGACATTTTCCACTCGTCAATGAAATATGAGGTTGTGACCTCGTGCTGAGCTATTGTCGATGTCAGAGCCGCGATCACCAACAACAAGAAGAAGGCTGTGGACCAAATCGCCCCTCCAGCCATCTGGTTGAAGATCCCCGGAAGGGTGACAAAAACCAACTGCTCGCCAACACCCGGCATAACCCCCACACTAAAACATGCAGGGAAGATAATAATACCCGACAGAAGGGCTACCAACGTATCGAGAAGGGTCACCTGCACAGCTGTTGTGCGAAGGTTGGTCTTGTTGTTGAAATACGATGCGTAGGTTATCATACATCCCGACGCTATGGAGAGTGAGAAGAATGCCTGCCCAAGGGCTTGGATCACGACCGAGGGGGTGATCTTCGAGAAGTCGGGCTTGAACATAAACTCCAAACCCTCGCTGCTGTTGGACATCATAAGCGATTTGATACCCAGAACGATCAAGATAAAAAACAAAATGGGCATCAAGATCTTCGATATACGCTCTATGCCTCGATTAACACCCAGATAGATGATGGTGTGTGTGGCCAACAGGAATACCCATGTGTAGCCTATGAGCTTCCATGGCGAGGAGATGAAATTGTCGAATAGCTCCTGATATTGAGTAGCTGTGGAGTAGGTCGATAGCTCACCCGAGGCGGAACATACGAAGTACTCAGCTGTCCACGATGCCACCACAAAGTAGAAACCCATGATGAAAAACGAGGCCAACATGCCACAAAACCCAAGAGGTGTCCACCTGCGATCCAGAGAGCGATATGCCCCCACGGAGTTTTTGCCTGTGGCGCGTCCTACCGAAAATTCGCCCAACAAGATCGGTAGCCCGATAAATAGGATGCACGCTATGTAGATGAGCAGAAATGCCGCACCACCATTCTCGCCCATAACGTATGGGAATCGCCATATATTTCCAAGCCCCACGGAACTTCCCGCTGCAACCAAAACGGCTCCTACCTTACTGCCGAACTTACTTCTATTTCCTATCTCCATAATTTTCAAAAAATAATTCGAGGAGGTGAATAACTTAAATGGATTTTGAATAGCTTATAAAATCTGAATGATTTAAAAATTATTCTGAATATTCCATAAAACATAGAGTCTCCCCATTAAAACGCCACAAAGGTAATCATTTTTGGGTTACCGACCAATTATTAACGTGAGTTTCGGATCGGTGAGTTTGGGGCGACTATTGTTGGAAAAGCCTTGCACGAGAAATTGCAAATCTTTTTCGTAAATATCGCATACAAACTCGTATATTTTGTTTGTCTTTGAGAGGTTATTCACTGGTCTAATTATAGCGTTGTTGGCACTATAATATAGTAAAAAATCAGTGGATTAACCAACTTTTCAACCGCTTATTTTAGGTTGTTTCAAACCTTAAGTAGTGTAAAACAATTATTGCCATATTTTTAAAAGCACTCTTGGAGCGATATTTTTCACTATTAAATCTTAGTATAGAACCACTATATTTTCAATTCAATAGCAAAAAAGCTCATCTCCAATAGCACTCTTAAAAACACACCAATAATTATTTTACCCTACTTAATTCGCATAAATCACCCATGTGTCATCTTATGGAATATTCTCGGCTGATATATTGGCTAACATTAAAAAGGTTCACCGTCGCCATCGACAATGATAATCTCTTTGAACTCTGCACTGAAGACATCAACTACAAGTGTATTTCCATCAACATATTTGCTATTAGATAAACCAAGGGTTAGGGTGATGTCTGTAGTGTAAATATTAAAGAACAGACTATAGTTCATATCCGAAAGTACAACATCTTCATCCGTGGCCAAAGAGATCTCAGTTAGGCTGGCGCAATACTCAAAAGCATGCATATCAATCGAAGTTACCTTAGGAAGATTGATTGAGGATAGCTTAGAGCAATAACTGAAAGCTGAATTTCCAATTGTCGTTGCTTCTGGAAGCTCAATTGAGGTTATGGTGCAGCCATAGAAAGCATATGCTTCAATTGCTGTTGCTGTTGCTGAAGATAAACTGTTTTGACTATTACTACCTATTGCTGATATAATGGTTTTTTATCACTATTATTATATAGTATACTTCCGTCAACTACAAAGTTGCTACTTTCACAAACCAGACTACTACATCCTACAAAAGCTCCACCACCAATCTCAGTTACTGTAGATGCAATTGTAAAAGAGTCAAGAGAAAAACAATTTCGGAAAACTAAGCATCCGATTGAGGTTGCCTTAGGAAGTTTAATAGAAGATAGGTTATAGCAATCAGAGAAAGCATTACAACTAACAACAGTAGCCTCAGGAAGCTCAACTGAGGGTAAATCATGACAATGGTAGAACGCAGACTCTCCAATTAAACTAGCCTTAAGAATATTCATCGAACTCATACTAGCACAGTTGTAAAAAGCCCTAGATCCAATAGAAGTTACCTCAGGGAATTCAATTGAAATTAGGCTAAAAGTTTGATAGAAAGCTCCATCTCCAATCGAAGTTGCCACATCGGCTTTAATAGATACAAGTGGACCTGAGATACCACTATAGTTGTTTGAGCCACCCATCATCGCATAGTCTGGAATAGCCTCCAAATAAGGGAACTCCAACGAGATCTCTCGCCCACTACCATCACGCGTTTCAATCACTTCAATCAGGCCCGCAAAATCTGTGCCTTTAGCAGTAGTATCGGTGATAACCCACTTTGAAATTGTTGGGCAGGTTGTCATATTGTCGAAATCGGCAAGTGTATAGGTTGCGACTGTTACGCCACAATCATATGCAAACTCAACGGTGTTGCTATCGCTATTGCCATCCTCGGTGTTGAGAGTTACAGTAAGAGCCAAATCAACAACCCCCTCAGCATCGTCGGGAGCCGTGATTGTAACCACAGCGTCGTTATTGTAGACTCCATTGGTAAAGGTGGCATTCGAAATAGAGATACTCCATCCGTCGCTAGTTGAGCTAGCGCGTGTGTAGACATATGTATCCGAGATCGCAGAGCCATCGGGAAGGGTCACCTCTGCGGTGATAGATGTGAAGTTACTCTCTTCGACCTCCTCCGATAGACCGACATTGATTGTGTTGGAGTATGCATCAAGCACAATATCATCACCTGCATATGAGTCGAAGTTAACCTTGCTCACATACTTCTCGAATGTGAAACTCATGTCGCCAAAATAGAAGGTAACAGTCTCACCATTGTCAACATAGTTGATCGTTGCATCGGAGCCATTAGCACCAGTAGTTGGTACTTTAGCACCATCGGCATCGGTGATCCAAGAGGTCATATCACCAACAGTCACGGTCCAATACGTCTCGTCACCATAGGTACCAACGCCGACAACAGGGGTGATACCATCGGCTCCGTCGGTTCCATCTTCACCCGTGGTGCGAACCTTATTGCCACTAGCGTCGAGCAACCACTCGGTGTCGTTGTCTCCAGTGGTGATTGTGCAGTAGTAGAGACCATCGGTGTCTGCTTGAACACCAATAATGGGGGTCACACCGTCTGTCCCATCTTCACCGTCCTCTCCATCTTCTCCATCCGTGCTGTGGTAGATAATAATCGAATCGCTATAGGCGAAAGAGATCACAAAACCAACCTCTACACCACCCTCAATCAGCGAAGTGACCGAAGTGACATAGTCATTTGATTCCAAAGCCGAGACCAAAGACTTGAGTGTCGCAATATCACTATTGAGACCATCGGTTACAGACTCAACGTCTGTTAGTCGTTCATCAAGAGAGTCGATTTTCTCCCAGATAGCGCTATCGTCATACTCACTACAGCTGACGACTGCAAAAAAATGCTAAAAGCGTAAAAAATAATTTCTTCATAAATTTGGTGGGGTCTTATATACACATTCCTCTGCTCGGTTGTCAGATAAAAATTTTGCATAAAATTACACCTATAAATCCTCAGAAGTCGGCAAAAACTCGTGATACAGACAAAGAAAGGCGTGAGGACTTCCACACTACTCATTAACAAACGGCATCGCCAAACGCCCGACAAAAGATAAGTAGGAGAAATAATACTCACGCCGCTTGGTGCGTGAGTATTGGGCATAAAGCCTTGATACAGACACACAAACAGAAATGAGCGTTAAACTGCATCCTACCCCTTAAGTGTTTGAAATTGGCGATTTCTTTGTTAGGGCAAAAACATAAACGCTTTCTTTTGGTCGACTATTTTCGGTTGTCAACCGATGCAAATATAATAATTCTTTTTAATATAACCTATCAATTTGGAAATTCCTGTCATAAAGATGGAATTCTGGTCTGTGATAAAAAAATCAGACTAAAAAGGTGGATATTATTCATTATTTTTTTGTTAGTAATAAAAAAAAGTCTATATTTGTGACCGCAAAAGCAAGGATTAAGCTACGGGGTGTAGCTCAGCCCGGTTAGAGTACACGTCTGGGGGGCGTGTGGTCGCAAGTTCGAATCTTGTCACCCCGACTACTGAAAATCAGCGAGTTAGATGGTTAATCTACTCGCTGATTTTTTCGTTAGTAGCGCTTTAGTAAAATATTCAAACCTAGAGCCTTTCGACCTCAAAGCCAAGTTGCGTGATAGCTCGACGCACATCATCTTCGGGTACGTCTCCAACCACCTCGACAACTCCGCTCGACAACTCGATGGTCACCGAGAGCACATTGGGTAGTGCCGCGATAGCCTTCTCTGTATTTGCTTTACAGTGGTTACAACGCATTCCCGACACCTTGAAACTTTGGGTTGCGATCTCCTCCACTCCGTGGCTGTGGGTGATCCCCTTCCAATATTTCAGAATGTAAGCATTGGCTAGCAGTGCGATAAACAATACCGACGACGCTGTGTGCCACCATGGGGTCGTACCTGCTCCATGAGCACACTCAGCGACAATCGCAAGTCGAGCCGTGAACCATTCGCGAGGTAGGGCGAAGTCAATAAAGATAGCGAAACCAATAGCTCCCAAGATTATGCTCAACAGATAGAGAGCTGTTGTTCGTCCGCCAAGGACCTTTCTCACCACGGCCAATGTAGCGACATTAGTTGCAGGGCCAGCCATCAAAAATATAAGCGCTGCTCCGGGAGATATTCCCTTGATGAGGAGCGATAGGGCGATGGGGATGGAGCCTGTAGAGCATATATACATCGGAATAGAGAGGAGTAGTACGACAAAGATATTGAGGAGGTAGTAGCTGTTTAGGAGCTCGAATATGCTCGATGGCACAAATGCTGTGATTGCCGCCGCGACGACAAGTCCTATCGCGAGCCATCCACCCAAATCCTGTATCATATCGACAAATCCATACTTCATAGCTCCCCAAAAAGTTGTAGGTTCAGAATCGCTGTTTGTGTTCACCGCCTGACCCTTCTGTGTCGCGGCACGTCTCTCCTCGGTCGAGAATCTATTGACAAGTGTACCGCCCAAAAGCCCTACAACGAAGGCTACGATGGGTCTGATGATAGCGAATGGGAGTCCAAAAACTCCGTATGTCGCCAATATAGAGTCTATGCCAGTCTGTGGCGTGGCTATCAAGAACGATACCGTAGCACCATCCGAGGCCCCCTCTTTTTTGAGCGACATAGCGGTGGGTATCACGCCACACGAACAAAGAGGTAGCGGTACACCAAACAGTGCCGATAAAAAGACCGACTTGAAACCACGCTTAGATAGGTATTTGTTGTATGCTGTGCGGGGGACAAACACGTGCAGAAGTCCAGCCACGAAGAAGCCCAACAGCAGGTAGGGCGACATCGCATTGAGGATGTTTAGTAGCTCTTTGAAGTATTCCATAATTTATGCGAATTAAGGTTTGAACTTTTTTTCGTTTTTTTTACATTTATTATGCTTTATCCCACCCCTAAATCCCCTCCCAAGGGTGGGGACTTAGTCGCAAAACCAAGGTTTTGCTCCCTTAAGTGGTGCGAATCAAGGTTTGAATTCTCAAACCTTAATTCTCATGATTTATATTTTTCACAAAAAAATGTGAATCAAGGTTTGATGTTTCAATCCTTAATTCACATATGAATTTTTATTTTACTTTGGGTTTAATCGTTCTGAATGGGAGGGCAAAGACGCCGAAGAGGGCCTCGCCAAATATTCCACCGCTCATCTTCGAGGCACCCTCTTGTCGTTCGGTGAAGATGATAGATACCTCTTCGATTTTGAACTTAAATTTCCACGCCGTATATTTCATCTCGACTTGGAAACCATAACCCTTCATCTTGACACCATCGAGGTTGATTGTCTCGAGCACTTTTCGTGTGTAGCAGACAAATCCAGCTGTTGCGTCGTTGACCTTCATACGTGTGACCATACGTACATATTTGGATGCGAAGTACGACATCAGTAGGCGCGACATTGGCCAGTTGACCACGTTGACCCCCTTCACATATCTCGATCCGACCACCACGTCGCTTCCCCCTTTGGCTGCTTCGTATAGGCGCACCAAGTCGTCGGGATCGTGCGAGAAGTCGCAATCCATCTCGAAAAAATAGTCATAGCCCTGCTCAAGTCCCCATTTGAAACCTGCCAAGTAGGCTGTTCCTAGCCCCAATTTACCCTTGCGTTCGATGATAAAAAGTCGATCTGCGAACTCCGCCATCCTCTCTTTGACAACCTTTGCTGTGCCATCTGGCGAGCCATCGTCGAGGATCAAGAGATCGAAGTCAACGCTCAGGGAGAACACCTTGTCGATCATAGCCGAGATGTTTTCGATCTCGTTGTATGTGGGGATTATTACTAATTTTTTTGACATATCTTTTATCGTTTAGAGTACAAAGTTAAAATAATTTTATTAAAATCAAACCTTGTGTGCGCCCAAAAATTAAGTCCCACCCTTTTGGGGGTAGGACTATGAGTTTTAAGGTTTGTTAATTATGTGCTCTATGCTCCTCACGCGAGGGGTTGATCTGCACGTTTCGGTATGTCGCAGGTGTGTAACCATAGAACTTTTTAAATAGCTTTATGTAGTGCGACGTGTTGGGGAAGGTGCACTCCATGCCAATCTCGGAGATTGATTTTCGTGTCGAGATTAGCAGCAGACGCGAGTAGTTGAGACGTTGTTTTAGGAACCATTGGTGGGGTGGAGAGTCAAAGAGCCTTTTGAACTCCTTCTTGAATGATGTGAGCGAACGGTGACATCTCGACGCAAGCTCTTCGACCGACACATCGTTGAAAATATTTGTGTAGATGATCTGCTCAAAAGAGCTCTTGTTGGTATCTATGGATCCAAAAACTTTGTTCGTTAGGCAGTTGTCCTCGTGCGAGAGGATCAGATATAGAAGCTCCGAGAGCTTTATATTTTCGGCCAATGGGTTGTGGGAGAAGAAGCCATTGCTGATGCTGCCACTAAGGTTCGTGAAGAAGTTAGCCATCAGCTTTGGGGCCTTTAGGGCGATCCTGTTGCTTAGTCTACAAGTGGTGCATGAGTGGCTGTTGGTTATGGGGAGGTCGTCGAGCGATGTGAAGTTCGTGATTATCCTTTTAAGCTCCTCGGCGCTGTAATAAAATACGATCTGTTCGAATCCAGAGTTGGGAGATGCAATATTTTCTACGTGGTGCGTGCCCAATCCCAAGTAGAACATATCGCCCTGTTTGAGGTGTATACATCTGTCGGCATCGTATATGTATTTGTCACCTTTGACTATATAACCGATCGCGTGACGGGTTAAAATCGTCGCCTCAATGCCTGTATTCTGTGTTGAGGTGTATCTAACGACCGATGGTTGGTTAATTGAGGATGTGTAATTCTCTTTCATGTTGTTAAAGTTTTTGTTCGATTTTAGTTCTTGTATGTTTTATTAGCTAATACAAATATACAATATTAAATACTATATTGCAATTATATATCTAACAAATTGCATTAATCACGCCAAAAAAGTGTGATAATGATATAAAAGAGGTTAAAATCAAAAAAACTTCAAATAATTGAGATTGTGAGGTCAAAAATAGTCGAATACCCCAATGAATTAAATTAAATGCGAATTAAGGTATATATTTTTAAGGCACTATAAAAAATACTGTGTAAACAGAGATCCGAGTCGCAAGATTCGGATTTTTGTTTAACTTTAACACATTATTATTTTATGGAGACCGAGAATCACCCTCAAAGGTTACATTCATTAGCTTTGAGTTTTAGTTCGCCATAGGTAACTACAAACCACGCCACCTACAAATCCACCGACCACAGATAGTGTAATCGTCATAGGTAGCAACTTCACAACTACCGCACCTGCAACTACCACCGCTACGGTGATACCTGCTCTTTTCAAATTTTCTTTTGTCATAACTTTCAAATTTTAGTGTTATACAAAAGAGTAGTGCTACCAGCAGAAAAAGGGTTAAAACAGATAAAAATGTCTATAAAATACGGATATTGTAAAAAAGTTCCGTATCTTTGGGACAAATTTAAACGTATGGATAACAAGATAAGCAAACTGTTTTTTACCTATGGAGGCTATCTCACAAGAAAGCAAA
>JBCQUO010000098.1:0-3522 GCA_047173955.1 Rikenellaceae bacterium | reverse complement strand
TACGCCAATGGACCTCTACATATTGGCCACTTGGCTGGAGTATATGTACCATCAGATATTTACACGCGCTACCTTCGCCTTCGTGGGCGCGAGGTGATCTCGGTGTGTGGAAGTGACGAGCATGGTGTGCCGATCACTATCAAGGCCAAGAACGAGGGTATCACTCCTCAGCAGGTTGTGGATAGATACCACAACATCATCAAGGAGTCGTTCGTGAAGTTGGGCATGTCGTTCGACATCTACTCGCGCACGTCGTCGCCCACGCACGCTACCACAGCGTCGGAGTTCTTTAGGAAGCTATACGACGAGGGTAAATTCATTGAGCGCACAACGGAGCAGTTCTTCGATGTGGAGGCTCAAACCTACCTCGCCGACAGATATATCACGGGTACATGCCCAAGGTGTCAAAACGAGAAGGCGTATGGCGATCAGTGCGAGAAGTGCGGATCGACACTCTCGCCCGACGAGCTTATCAACCCACACAGTGCACTTTCGGGCTCGGTGCCTATCAAAAAGGAGACAACACACTGGTACCTCCCTTTGGATCAATATGAGCCATTCTTGAAGGAGTGGATCTTGGAGGGTCACAAGGAGTGGAAGTCGAACGTCTATGGACAGTGCAAGAGCTGGATAGATGGTGGTTTGCAGCCTCGCGCGGTGAGTCGCGATTTGGATTGGGGTATACCTGTCCCTGTCGAGGGTGCCGAGGGCAAGGTTCTATATGTATGGTTCGACGCACCTATCGGCTATATCTCGGCTACTAAGGATGCTACCCCCGAGTGGGAGAAGTATTGGAAAGATGAGGAGACGAAGATGGTTCACTTCATCGGCAAGGACAACATTGTGTTCCACTGCATTGTCTTCCCTTCGATGTTGAAGGCTCACGGAGATTATATCCTGCCCGAGAATGTCCCAGCCAATGAGTTCTTGAATTTGGAGGGTGACAAGATCTCCACTTCGAGAGGGTGGGCCGTGTGGTTGCACGAATATTTGGAGGAGTTCCCCGGCAAGGAGGATGTGTTGAGATATGTGCTCTGTGCCAATGCTCCCGAGAGTAAGGACAACGACTTCACATGGAAGGATTTCCAAGCGCGCAACAACAATGAGTTGGTGGCTATCCTTGGTAACTTCGTCAATAGGGCGTTGGTGTTGACTAAGAAGTATTACAACGGAGTTGTGCCAGCGTGTGGTGAACTCACCGACTACGACCGCGAGACGATCGCTGAGCTGTCGGCTATCAAGGCTTCGTTGGAGGCCAATATCGAGGCATACAAATTCCGCGAGGCGTTGAAGGATGCGATGAACGTAGCTCGTATAGGTAACAAATATCTGGCCGACACAGAGGCGTGGAAGGTGATTAAGACAGACCCAAAGAGGGTGGAGACAATCCTTAATATAGCGCTTCAGATCACCGCCAACATCACAATCGCTGTGGAGCCATTCATGCCATTCACGGCCCAAAAGATCCTCGGGATGTTGGGTGTAGAGAAGTATAACTGGGAGCGATTGGGCGCAATGGATTTGGTCGATGCAGGCCACACCCTCTGCGAGCCGACACTTCTGTTCGAGAAGATCGAGGATAGCGTCGTTGAGGCGCAGCTAGATAAATTGGCCAAGACCAAGGAGGCGATCATGGCGGCTGAGGCGAGCCAAAATATCGAGGGGCAAAAGGAGGAGATCTCTTTTGATGACTTCACCAAAATGGACATCAGGGTCTCGACTGTGGTAGCGGCCGAGAAGGTGGCCAAGACAAAGAAGCTGCTGAAGTTGACCGTTGATACAGGTATCGACACACGTACCATAGTCTCGGGAATAGCTGAGCACTACACCTCCGACGAATTGGTGGGGCAGCAGGTATTGGTCCTTGTGAACCTCGCACCTCGTGCGCTCAAAGGGATTGAGTCGAAGGGAATGATCCTTATGGCGGAGGATGCAAATGGCAAACTTAGACTCTTGAACCCATCCGAAGCGACTATAAATGGCGCAATGGTGGGCTAAATAAATGAACATTTAAATAACACAACACACATAACATAACACATCGGTAATCATGCAAAAAATCGACTGGTCGGCCCTCAAGGGCTTCGGATACAGAAAGTGCAACTGCAACATCCGCGCTGAGTATAAAAATGGTCAATGGGGAGACCTCCAACTGACAGAGAATGAGTATATTCAAATCCATATGTCAGCACCCTCGCTGCACTATGGAGCTCAAGCCTTCGAGGGGCTTAAAGCCTTTATGGGCGTAGATGGCAAGGTGCGAATTTTTCGCCCATACGATAATGCTCGACGCATGAATAGCTCGGCATATCAGTTGCGTATGGCGCAGATCCCCGAAGATATGTTTGTGAAGGCCGTTGTGGATGTTGTGAAGGCCAACATAGAGTTCGTCCCACCGTACGGATTGGGCGCATCTCTATATATTCGCCCTATGCTTTTTGGGTCAGATGCTGTGTTGGGCGTGAAACCCGGATTCGAATATACATTCTGCGTATTCACCTCTCCCGTAGGGGCTTACTTCCCCGGCAAGCTATCGCCGATGGATATAATCATAGACAAGGAGCACGATAGAGCTGCCCCTCGCGGTACAGGTCACGTGAAGTGTGGCGGAAACTATGCAGCTAGTATCTACTCGGGCGAGAAGGCGCACAACGCTGGATATGCAGATGTTTTGTATGTAGACTCTGTGGAGCGTAAGTACGTTGAGGAGTGTGGATCAGCTAACTTCTTCGGAATAAAGGATGGTACATATATCACCCCTAAGTCGCACTCTATCCTCCCCTCAATCACCAATATGACGCTGCGCCAAATAGCCGAGGATATGGGTCTTAAGATCGAACAACGCCCTGTGTCCCTCGAGGAACTTCCAACGTTTGACGAGTGCGGCGCTTGCGGTACAGCAGCCGTGATCTCGCCCATCGGAGATATATACGACCCCGTAGCAGATACACACGTAAACTACGGAACAGAAGTGGGCCCAATCTCGCACGCTATGTATGATAGGTTGCAAGATATCCAATACGGCCGCGCCGAAGATACACACGGCTGGTGCGTAATCGTGGAATAGAGGCTATGTCAGAGGCTGGTCTGCCCTCACGCCGGGCAGGCGCACAGCAAGCTGTGATTTGCCTTTATTGCGGTTTGGGTGTTGCCTATTGCGTGCGCGGAAGTTCACCTCTGGTGAACGTATAATATAAAAATAGTGTCACGGACCTTGAAAGCAAGCTTTCGGTTCGTGACACTATTTTTATATTACCCCCTTTCGGGGTCTCCGCGCCCACAACATCCCCACCCCACCCGAGGTGGCTACATGCGAAGGCTCACATGTTCGCTGTTCATCGCAACTTTTCTCAGTTCCTTCATTGCGTCTTGGAAGTGCTGAGAAAAGCTGAGACATATTGAGTTATGCGACTAAGTCCCCACCCTAAGAACGTGAGTTTTGGATAAGGGAACCTTATTCAAAACACCTCTAAAATAAGTCTCCCCCAACGGTTTGGGGGAGATTTAGAGGGGGTTATCGAA
>JBCQUO010000097.1:0-3552 GCA_047173955.1 Rikenellaceae bacterium | reverse complement strand
TGGTGGTTAGAGACCTCAAGTTACAAAATTTTGGGCTAACTCCGCTTTTTGTGGAATTAGCCCTGTTTTTTTTATCTTTATTTTTGGTTTACTGGACAGCAATAAATTCAAATAAATTATTGTTTTTCTCGAAATCCTCTAAAAAACAATGGTCAATGAAAAGTCTAGATTAAAACGTGAGTTTAAATCAACAAGAACGCGAGCCTTCGCATGTCGTCTCGTCGCTTGGGAAAGTGGGCATAAAGCGCAAGGAAAAACAGATCACGTCTTGCTGTGCGGCCGCCCGCCGTGGGGGCAGTCAAGCCTATGACTTCGGAACTAACCTCCGAGGAACTAACCTCCGAGGTATAAACAAAAAAAGCCCCACTCCGTAAAAATTGGGAGTGGGACTCTTAAAAAAAATTTATAATGGCTACTTCATCAAGTAGCTATCAATTGACTTTGCGGCTTTGCGGCCCGAAGCGATAGCGCGCACCACGAGGCTTGCTCCCGAGGTAGCGTCACCAGCAACGAAGATATTATCTGCCGTTGTTTTGAGTGAATCATCGCCTGCGATATTCTTGCGTCCATCGACCTCGAGGCTCATAGCCTCGGCGATAGTTTGCTCGGGGTGAACAAATCCCATAGCTAGGAGCACTAGATCAGCCTTGATAACCTCGACTTGCTCGGTCACTGTATCTTTGACCTCGACACCTACGACATGACCATTCTCTCCGACGAACTTGTTGGTAGCCAAGCTCCAACGACGCTCGCAACCCTCTTTGTGAGAGCTTGATGTCTTAAGGATATTTGGATAGTTAGGCCATGGGGTTGCTGGGTTTGTACCCACTGGAGGCTTAGGCATGATCTCGATTTGAGTCACCGAAGCAGCTCCGTGGCGTACAGATGTACCCACGCAGTCCGAACCTGTATCTCCACCACCGATAACCAACACATGCTTGCCTTTGGCCGAGAACTCCGAATCGTCGGCTACGTGCACATGGGCAGCTGTAGCGCGGTTTTGGTTCTGAAGGAACTCAAGGGCGTAGTATACACCCTTAAGGTCGCGACCCTCAGCTGGGAGGTTACGAGGCACACCTGCACCGATAGCCAAACATACAGCGTCGAAATCGGCTGCAATTTTGGTGATATTCTCAGCTACGTTGGTGTTGCATACGAACTCCACGCCTTGTTGTTTCATAAGATCCAAACGGCGGTCGATAACATTCTTGTTGAGTTTGAAATCTGGAATACCGAATCTCAAAAGTCCTCCACAAGCCTCGTCGCGCTCATAAACAGTCACGCTATGGCCCATTTGGCTTAGTTGGTTAGCGACAGCCAAACCAGCAGGTCCCGAACCGACAACAGCGACTGTTTTGCCTGTCTTCTCAGCTGCGACAACGGGCTTAACGTAGCCCATAGCGAATGCCTTCTCGATGATGGCAACCTCATTCTCGCGAATGGTGATAGGCTCAGCTGTTTGGTTCAACACGCAACCCTTCTCGCACAACGCTGGACAGATACGACCTGTGAACTCTGGAAAATCATCCGTTGCTTGTAGGTTATCGTATGCTTTGCGCCAGTCGCCTTTGTAGACTGCATCTTGCCATTCGGGTTGACGGTTGCCTAGAGGACAACTCCAGTGACAAAAAGGAACACCACAATCCATACAGCGTGATGCCTGCAACTTTCTATCATCCTCATTGAGAGTTTGCTCGACCTCACCGAAGTCATTGATTCTCTCGTGAATTGGGCGGTAACCCGCCTCTTTTCTCTTTATTGTTAAAAATGCTTTTGGATTTCCCATTTTCTCTTCTAATAATCACGTTCAACCTTAGAAATACGTTGCTGCAAAGCACGCATCTGCTCCTCATGAAGCACCTTCTTGTACTCGATTGGGGTAACCTTGATAAACTCACGCACTAGCGCTGGGTTATCGAGGATCTCCTTAGCCACAGGGCTACCAGTCAAGTCGTAGTGTGTCTGGATGTAACCCATCAACTCCTCCTTGTCGTAGTAGTTGTCCACCAACGAAAGCTCCAACATCTCCATGTTGCAACGGCTATCGAAGCGGCCATCCTTGTCCCAAACATAGGCAACTCCACCGCTCATACCAGCTCCGAAGTTACGGCCTGTTTGACCCAAGACAACTACGCGTCCACCTGTCATATACTCGCAACAGTGCTCTCCTGCACCCTCTACGACTGCCGTAGCTCCACTATTACGTACGCAGAAACGCTCACCTGCGCGGCCGTTGATGTAGACATCTCCCGACGTTGCACCATACATAAGTGTGTTACCTACGATAACGCTCTCTTCGGGTTTGAAAGATGATCCATCCGCTGGCTTGATAACCAAACAACCTCCCGAGAGACCCTTACCCAAGTAGTCATTCGCCTCTCCCTTAAGGATAAAGGTAAGACCCTTGGTCAAGAATGCACCGAAGCTCTGACCTGCAGAACCATTGAAAGTAGCGGTAAAGGTATCGGCTCCAACGCCATCCTCACCATACTTCTTGGCCATCATACCGCCCAAAGTAGCACCTACAGAACGATCTGTGTTGGTGATATCGAGCTCCACGGAGCCCTTCTCGCCCCAATCAACACTCTTCTTAGCCGCTGCAAACAGAGCCTCGTTGAGTGGTGTCAATGGGAATGGATCTTGTTTGATTGTGTTGTGAAGCTCGTAATCGTTAACGAATGTAGCTCCATGCAACAACTTAGTGAAGTCAACCTTGTCGATCTTGCTATCGCCACACTTAGCCTTCTCAACCAACAAGTCCGTACGTCCAACGATCTCGTCGAGTGACTTGAAGCCCATCTCCGCCAAGATCTCGCGTACCTCCTCGGCGAGGAAGTTAAAGAAGTTAACCAAGTAATCTGCATCGCCCGTAAAACGCTTACGAAGCTCTGCATCTTGAGTTGCAACACCCACAGGACATGTGTTAAGGTGACACTTACGCATCATAACACAACCCAAAACAATAAGTGCGCTGGTTGCAAAACCATACTCCTCGGCACCCAACAAAGCGCCTACAACAATATCGTGACCCGTCTTGAGCTGTCCATCGACCTGAAGAACAACGCGTGAACGGAGTTTATTGAGTACCAAAGTTTGTTGAACCTCCGCAAGACCGATCTCGGGCGAGATACCTGTGTGGCGGATAGAGCTCATTGGGCTCGCTCCCGTACCTCCATCACATCCAGCGATGATGATAGTGTCTGCTTTGGCCTTGGCAACTCCAGCAGCGATAGTACCTACACCGCTCTCTGCTACCAACTTAACGCTGACCTTAGCGCGTGGATTGACCATCTTCATATCGAAGATCAACTGTGCCAAATCCTCGATAGAGTAGATATCGTGGTGTGGTGGTGGCGAGATCAACGAGATTCCGGGGATCGAGTGACGTGTCTTAGCGATCACCTCGTCGACCTTAAATCCGGGCAACTGACCACCCTCACCGGGCTTAGCTCCCTGAGCGATCTTGATCTGGATCTCGTCTGCATTGATAAGGTAGTTAGCCGTAACACCGAAACGTCCCGAAGCGATCTGCTTGATAGCCGAACGTGCCGA
>JBCQUO010000096.1:0-3820 GCA_047173955.1 Rikenellaceae bacterium | reverse complement strand
AGGAGAGTTTTACCTCTCTTTCCTCTCTGAAAAAATATTTTATCTCATTCTCTGCAACTTCCCAATTCCTCAGTTGCATTTACAAGTTGAATTCAGGATATTAAACGTTCACTGAAGGTGAGCAAAAGTCGCGGCATAATCAAAAGCGACAAAGGAAGGAAACGAAGTTTCCAAGCCCGTGCGGCTCGCACCGCCTGCCCGGCGTAAGGGCAACCTAGCCTCATAGACGAAACGCAATGAAAAACCTCTACAATGAGCTCACTGTATTTGATTTACCGTTATTGGTTAGTGTGCCATTGCTTGTAGCGCGGCATGACGATGACATAGGGCTAAGGACAAGAGGCATTCCCGATGTATTAGCAACCTCAACGTTTGCTGATGCGGCATTACCAAATGGAGAGTATCCATTGTTGGCTGTAGGTCTACCCGATCCAACCATAATTGGAAGTTCGCTTGAGCGAGTCTCGCCATTGAACTTCGAGATCTTTAGTTTGTGGTTATCACCAGCGATTGTACCAATGCTGTGTACCGTGTGGTTAGATACGGCTGGCATAAGCTCAAGCTCCACGTCACACGAAACTGCATTTGCACCCATATTAAATAGGGGGCCATTCTTAGCATCTCCGCGGCTTGATTTAACCGTAACACCAGCGAGTGAGTAACCAACCTCGCACCCTTGTGCTTCGCAATTCTCGATGGTCATATCCTCATCCATGCGTGTGAATGCAAATCCGATACGAGTATTCTTAGCACGGCAATTAACGAGCGTGATCGCTCCTGTTTTATTCTTGTCGGGACCTCCCGAGCCATAGTTTCTAAAACCACACTCACTGAGTGATTTAGCATACCCTGCGGTGATTACACTCTCTTTATTACGATTGGGGTATACCGACTTGAAGTTGATGTCGAACGCAGGGCCCGATGTCTCGCTAAGCATCTCATCTGTAGATCTAATAACAGCCTCGGCATAGCAATTCTCGAAGTATATATTGCGACCTCCCTGAATAAAGAAAAGGTGACCGAAAGATTTAGAGTAGATACTACAATTCACGATTGTGTCGTTGAGTCCCTCGATCAACATTCCGCTATGTTTTTGTAACTTTGTAACCTGAGAGCTACCCTTTCCGAGAAGGTCTCCATATCCAAATGGAGATGATCCGCTCATATTGAGGGTTACGCCATCAATCTTGTTGTTATCACCAGTGATAACAAACGAACGTGCACCCTTAGTTGTTGGAGGGTAATTGCCGATGTCGGTCACCGTGAGACCGATGATAGTGTTGTTTTTACCTGTGATTTGGATCTCATTGATCGAGGCGTTAAACTTGCTAAGCAACTTTGTGTCGATCTCGAGTGTAACCCCCGAGAGGTCGAAAGTGTTGTTGTTACCACTGAAAAGAAGCATCGCTTTGCGGCCCGATATATCTGAGGCTTTGGTGTTTGCGATCACATCTTCGGTGAGGTAATCCGACAATTGGTATGTTCCCGGCTCCATCTTGATGTTTTTGTTTGACGAAGCAGCGGCATTGGCCAACTCTTTGACCGAGGAGATTGTTTTCACCCCATCCTTTTTTGCACAAGCAGGTAGCACACTACACGCCATAATTCCGATAGCGAGGAGTGACATTGAGATAATGTTTTTCATTTTTGTTTATTTATTTTAGGTGTATGTACCACAAAGGTAGCATAAAATGTGGAATTTGGAAATATTTCCCCCCATATTGTTTGTGTGACAAATGTAGATAATTTGCACAAAATAACCTTAGAGGTAAAACAAACGCGATAGATGATGCGTTATATATAGAAAAATTATTATATTTGCACGGATAAATTTAGATTTGTTGGGTGTGGATTGTATTGTGACCTTTTTTTTGATTGTATAACAACCTATTTTTACCACTTTGTACTTTAGAACCCGATCAGAGGAATGTGTATATAAGACCTCACCAAACAGATGAAAAGAAATAGACTATTTGTGATGTTCCTAGCTCTCGTAGGAGTAGTGACCTTCTCTATCTCGTGTAGCTCGGATGATACCGATCCCCAACTACTCGTAGATGTAGATTATGATGAGATATACAAGGATGCGATCTATATGACCCTTGACAATATTGTCAACTTCGACGACCTTCCAGAGACATCTACTTGGGTTATCGAGGATAGCTACGCTTACGCTTCATATGGTGACCTTGGCGATTTTGCTGACCTTCATGCAGCCCTCAAAGTAGCTTACGATGCCGAATATGATGTGGATATCGTCTTCCCGAACCTTCAAGAGATCCCCGAATATGCGTTCTATGACTGCGACGACATAAAGGCAATGTACTTCCCAGTGGCTACGAGCGTTGGAGCATATGCTTTCTACTCATGCGACGACGTGGACTACATCTCAGTCCCTAAGGCCCAAAGTATAGGTAAGTATGCATTCTACTCTTGTGACGAGCTTTTGTCACTGTACCTTCCCGAGGTGACATCTATCGCCGAGTGCGCATTCCGTAGCTGTTATGATCTATTTGTGATCTATCTGCCACAGATTACATCTATTCCCCAATATGCGTTTTATGACTGTCTTGACCTATACACCACAACCTTCTCTGAGGTGGTTACAGTTGGCGACTACGCCTTCTATAATTGTCAAACCATGGAGGCTATATATCTGCCCAAAGCAACAACTATTGGTGACTATGTGTTCTCTCGTTGCTACGACCTAGCTACAGTTTCGTTGCCCATAGCGACAACATTCGGAAGCCATGTCTTTTCGTACGACTACGACCTAGTGAAGATCTCCCTGCCTTCGGCCGTAACAATTGGATCACATATATTCTACTGCTGCGATGACCTTACCTCTGTCTCTTTGCCCAAAGTGGTAACAGTCGGAGAGTACGCATTCACAAGTTGCGATGAGCTCACCTCAATATCGCTCCCCGAAGCAACAACAGTTGGTGACTACGCCTTCTCATTCTGCGAGACTTTGGAGACAATTACCGCAGAGAAACTTACATCTATAGGTATGGCATTCTACTCGTGCCAATATGTCACATCTATAAGTCTACCCCTCATAACCGAAATAGAGGATAAAGCATTCTCGTACTGCACCCTCCTATACAAACTATACACCCCTAAGGCTACCTCTATCGGAGTGCAAGCATTCTATGGATGTGAGGAGATCACCACTTTCGAATTTGCAACCGAGGGCACAATTGAATCGGTGGCTGCCGACGCTTTCGATAACTCGCATATCACAATGTTGTCGTTAACTACATCGTCAGCAAATAGTGGATATTTCGATAACAAAACCCTTACAATTGGCGATTTCAGCGGTACATTCCTTAATGTTATCTATAAATAATATAGTTTAACCGTGGTTTAGTTCCGAGGAGTGAATTTAGCTGTGGTTTAGTTCCGAGGAGTGCCCTAACAGTGGGCGGCCGCACAGCAAGCTGTGATTTGTTTTTCTTGCGGCTGGGCTGACTCGACTCTTCACCTTTGGCGAATATTTAATATAAAAATAGCACCTCAAACTTTAGAAAGTAAACTTTCAGTTTGAGGTGCTATTTTTATATTATCCCCCATTGGGGGATCGAGTCGGCCCAGCCGTGTGGCACCATGCGAAAGTCACACGTTGCGTTTGATCTAATCTTGCCATTAACGGTGAATCCCCCATATCCTAGCGTTGTGCAGATAGGTTTAAATAAGTGTTTAAATTGCTTAGGAAACGATTAATTCGTGGGCAGCAACGATGTGTTTAATTAGTCGACCCTTATATATAAATTACCATCTTGATTTATAATGAATTACGACTGGTTTAGGTTTGGAAATA
>JBCQUO010000095.1:0-3942 GCA_047173955.1 Rikenellaceae bacterium | reverse complement strand
ATTGCCTCCCTATCCATCCCAACCCTGCATTTACAGCTAGTTGCTTTTCGAGCAGAGGGGCGGAGTCGGTAAAGACCCTTCCGTTGGTCGAAGGGTATAGATTTTGAATGCATTTGAGCAGTCGTTTGAGCCGCTTGCGAATTGTCTTGTGATAGTCGCGCGAAAGGGCGTAAGAGGCTATTTTGGGGGTGTTAGGGTTGTCGTATCCGAGGCTGAAGTCATTTTTATAGCTACATGCGCACACAATCACAGACCTGCCCCCGTCGAGAAGCTTCGAGGGGTCGAAACGTACTTCGTGGTAGCGCTTGAGGTATTCAAGTGGCTGGCCATAACCGCTTGACATCCAACGGTCAAAGGCGACTTTATTAGTGGCAAGTAGGGTAGCTGGAGCAATCCCACACATGTCGAAACCGTGCTCCGAGGCGAGCTCTTTTATGAGTGATGAACTAATCATTTTGTTCTTTTGTGCAATTTTTTTGTTCAAAAGTAGTTAAAATTACAAAAGAAAAGAGTATATTTGTAGATAATGTTTCTTTAATTTTTGGTCGTTGAGCGTTTTGTGGACCAATTTTTTAGGGGCGCAAGATAAAAAAGAATAAACTTAAAAATTTAGTATGATAGGAAAAACACTAAAGGAGTTAGTGCAAAATGGTATCTCGACCTATTCAAAGAAGGTCGCTTTTTCGATGTATGAAAGAGAGGATATGACTTTCGAGGAGGTTGGGCAGAGAGTTGCCCACGTGCAAGATATCCTTATAAATTCGGGTCTGAATTCGGGCGATAAAGTTGTTATCTTGAGTAGTAATATGCCCAACTGGGGTGTCTGTTACTTCGCGGTGACAACAGCGGCAATGGTTGCTGTACCTCTTCTTCCCGACTTTACCAACGACGACTTGGATATGCTTATCGAGCACTCAGGGGCAAAGGCCTTGTTGGTCTCAGATAAACTATATGCGCGTATTTCGAAGGGTGTTCTCGACAAACTCAATGTTGTCGTGCGTACCAAAAACCTAAAGGTCGTATCCCAAAATGTTGTCGAAAAGGGGGCGTTCGTGGATCCTAAGCCCGAAGATCTGGCTGTGATTCTCTACACGTCGGGTACAACCTCGAAGCCCAAAGGGGTGATGCTCACGCACCACAATCTTGTCTCTCAGATCAATCTGCTAGAGGATCTTTTCCCTCTCAATGAGAATGATGCAAGCCTTTCTGTGCTACCTCTTTCGCACACCTACGAGAGCTCTTTGGGTCTGATCTACCACTTCTCTTGTGGTGCCAATACCACCTACCTCGATCGACCACCTACAGCGTCGACACTTCTTCCAGCGCTCAAAAATGTGAGACCTACAACTCTACTTATCGTACCACTCATCATCGAGAAGATTTTCCGCACTCAGGTGCAAGCTAAATTTTCGTCGACAGCTTTTTGGCGCACGATCTGTAAGGTTGACTTTGTGAAGAATTACCTCTATCGTGTTGCTGGAAAGAAGCTCATGAAGGTCTTTGGAGGGCGTTTGAGATTCCTCGCAATCGGTGGTGCGAAGTTGGACGTAGAGACAGAGAAGTTCTTGCACACCGCCAAGATCCCCTATGGAATTGGCTATGGACTAACCGAGACAGCGCCACTTTTGGCAGGAGCTGTGCCTAGCAATACACTTGTGGGTTCGGCAGGTTATGCTGCGAAGGGTGTGACTCTGCGCCTAGACAATATAGACCCAGTAACTAAGCAGGGCGAAATCGTAGCTTTGTCGCCATGCGTGATGCAGGGTTACTACAAAAATGAGGATGCTACGCGCGATGCCTTTACCGAGGATGGTTGGTTCAGAACAGGAGACTTGGGGGCCTTTGCCGAGGATGGACGACTTTATATCATGGGCCGCCTAAAGAATATGATCTTGGGCCCTAGTGGCGAGAATATCTACCCCGAGGAGATCGAGACCGTTTTGAATGCACACCGCTTTATCGCTGAATCAATCGTTACCGAGAAGGAGGGGCGTTTGGTTGCGCTAGTTAATTTCGACACAGAAGCTATCGAGGCAAAGATGGAGGAGTGGCGCGATGAGCTAGATGAGAAGATGGTCGTGTGGGAGCGTCGTAAAGATGAGGTTATGAAGGAGATCCGCGACTATGTGAATGCTAAGGTGAACCGCTTCTCGAAGATCTCGGAGGTTGTCGAGGAGAAGGATGATTTCGTTAAGACCCCAACCCACAAGATCAAACGATACCTATATAGAGGAGGCTATAAGCACGAGGAGGAAAAATAGTATAATGGTTAATGATCAATGATTAATGATTAATGGCCAATGGCCAATGGTTAATTGTCGATTGTTAATGATGCCTCGTTACTATAAACGTGAGTTTAGGATAAGATACCTTTATCCTAAACTCACGTTTTTTCTATAGGAAATCGGCTCTCATAGGGGAGAATACATCTATGAGGGCTCCAGCTTCGATGCACTTCACTCCGTGGTCGGTGTTGGGGTCGACGAAGAAGCCATCCCCTTGCGATAGTATCTCTTTTTTGCCGTTTATCTCCACTTCGAATTTACCCTCCACCACATATGTTGTTTGGGTGTGAGGGTGTGCGTGTACGGAGCCTATGGCACCCTCATCGAAGAGAATTTTAACCATCATCACATCGGTGTTGTAGCCCATGATTTGGCGTTTGAGCCCGGGGGCAGGGGTCTCCCACTCCAAAGAGTTAGAGTGTAAAAAATTGGCGCTTTTTGGGGTCATTGCATTATCTCTATTTAGTTTGTATAGTGCAAATTTAGCCAATATTTTGTAAATACAAAGTGTTAAAGATTAGATATTTTACTATCCTTTGTAAACGTTTGCAGATTTTGGTTACGTTCCCGCAAACGTTCTCATTAAATATGTTCTAAATTTTTTATGTGATCTGTAGTATTAACTATAGTTTTGAGAAAAATTTAAAACAAAAACTATGAGAAAACTTAACCTTAGATCATCTTTCAGAAGAGCATTTCTAGTGGCTCTTTTAACTCTTGTGTCATCACTCAGTTTTGCTTCGACGCTTAACCTTTCGGACCTTCATATGTCTGCCAATATCCAGACCAACCACTTGTGGCGTGGAGGTGAGGTGGCCGATGGACTAGTTGTGACCTATGACGCTGCATTCAAACCTTTTGGCAAAAATCTTAAGGTTGGTGTATGGGGAGGTATCAATGGTCAGGGTACTTACAAGGAGTTTAACTATTTTGTGACATACAAGATCAAGGGGTTCAAGGCTAAGTTGGTCGACACATACAACTTTGCGGACTATGCGACATATAACCACGATGATTTCTTTGACTACAAACCCTCATCTACGGGTAGATTCTTGGATGCAAGCATCGAGTATAGATTTCCAGAGAGTTTCCCGATCAAAATAAGTTGGGCTACAGTGCTCTTTGGACGCGATCGAAATAGCGACAATACACACAACCGCTTCTCTACGTTCTGCTATGCGGAGTATCCGATCTACAACAAAAACTCATGGCGTGTTGATGGTGGATTGGGTGGAGCGTTTGCCTTGAACCCAATGGGTGAGAGTGCAAATTTCTATGGAGATAAGGCTGGAATCGTACAAATATCGTTATCTTTTTCGCATGATTTGACCATCAACAGATACAAACTCCCTGTCTCGATCACCGCTATGTGGAATCCACAATCTAGGCAGGCACACTTGCAGCTATCGACTCAGATCTTTTCGTTTTAACCTCGCAGAGCTAGCCTCTTTTGGGACCATTGCAAAACGTTAGATTTGCTCCGAAAAAGAGAACGTTGATAGGTGGATGTAATTTAAAAGATGGCGTAGAGGGGTGTAAGGGAGCGTACATTAGGTGCGTGACCGATCAGAGCTCTACGGTAACTTTGAAATTTCGCCGCCTTGCAACGGTCTCCTTTTGGGCATCTGTAGGATTATCACCGATGCAGATATAATAA